>NZ_MPQG01000041.1:0-1021 GCF_002020255.1 Solemya velum gill symbiont
CGAAGAAAGTACTTAATGGCTACGCTGTTCGGGCTACTAGCGGAACTGATACTGATAGACTACGAGTTCTTCAAAGCTGAATGTTCGCGAGAAAACAGCAACGGGACCCAATTTTATATTTTACGGTGATATGCCTATATTATGAGAAAAATGATGAATGTTTTCTTTCAACTAGCATATTATGAAGATCCCAGAAAAGTTTACTAATGATAATCATTGGGTTTCATTTAGTACAGTATATCATATACTAATATCGAGACCAACTAAAGCCAGTAGAATTACCTCCCTTAAGTTGAAGTTCATGAATATTCAACAGTCAGTTATAAACAGACACACCACGTGTTCTGGAACATTCCCGACATGTGGAGAAGTTGACAGAACTATCTGGTGCCGTCAGAGCGCTTATAAATACGGCGACCAGCGAAATATTATTCATTATCGCTGTAACGATTGAAGATACCAGACCGACGAGAGATAGAGTCTGAGAAAACGTTCTAGTTGTGTTTTAGCATTGGATTTTACACTCGATAGTAATTGACACTGTCTAACATACTCACTGTGAAAAGAGCCGAGTATAAGAAAAGTTGGAGATTTTGTTTTATATCTTTTCACACACGAACTGTTTGAACTGAGAAATGCCTGCACAAAAAGCGCCAGCCATAGGCATCGACCTGGGGACAACCTACTCCTGTGTCGGTGTGTTTCAACACGGGAAGGTGGATATCATCGCAAACGACCAGGGGAACCGAACTACGCCCAGCTATGTGGCCTTCTCTGAGAGCGAGAGGTTGATTGGAGATGCTGCTAAAAACCAGGTAGCTATGAATCCACAGAATACCGTGTTCGACGCCAAACGACTTATCGGTCGAAAGTTCGAAGACACATTTGTTCAGAACGACATGAAGCACTGGCCGTTTAAAGTTGTCAATAACGCCGGCAAACCGAAAGTTGAGGTGGAAGTAAAGGGTGAAAGGAGAATACTCTCACCCGAAGAAATCAGTTCCATGGTATTAACAAAAAT
>NZ_MPQG01000042.1:0-1240 GCF_002020255.1 Solemya velum gill symbiont
AAAAATTTAAAAGTTTTAACCACTGGGATGTTACGTTTAAAAAGAGTAAGTGTTGGGTCGGGATGGAGGGAGCGGAGCTGGCAAAAATGCATACATACTGTTTTGGAGGATGAGAAAGTGAAACCATTCTGATCAGCCCACTGTTCTAGCCGACAAAGGCATTGTTGTAGATGACGTTCGATTGTAAGCATATGTTTAGAACGATAACTAATAGAGAAATCATCAACAAAGAGAGTTCCTTCAGTATCAGGTTTTAAGCAATTTGAAATGCTGTTAATTTTAACAGCAAAGAGGGTAACCGATAAAATGCTGCCTTGTGGCACTCCTTGTATTTGTGAAAAAGAATCTGATAAATGGTAATTTGAAGGATTTGCATGGTCCTTATTCTGTTTTGGTATAGGAATAACGATAGCTTCTCGCCATGATGGCGGAAACCATCCAGTAAACCATAAATGATTAAATATAGCTAATAAAGTGTAAAGGGCAGTGCCCGGGAGATGTTTAAGCATCTGATAATGAATATGGTCTGGCCCAGGGGCAGAATCTTTGGCTTTAGTAATGGAAGAAGTAAGTTCATGCATATGGAACGGGGCATTATACTGTTCAGTGTTATTAGATTGAAAGCGGAGGTTGATTTTTTCCTCATTAGATTTATGTTTCAAAAAGGTTGATGTGTAACGGGAGGTATCCGAGTGAAGAGAAAATTGGTGACCAATAGCATGAGCTATATTAGGGACAGTTGTAATAGGTTTGTCCTCAACTAAGTATACTGCGCAGAGTGCGCCAGACTGTATGAGATTTCGTCTGGGTAGATAAATTCGAAACGAAGGTATGCCAGGATTGTTTCCTAGCTTGTCTCACTGTGCGACGAGCAAGTGCTTTATATTTCTTAAAGGTTTGTAAATTAACATTAGTGGGGGCCAATCGGAAAGCTCGTAAAGCTTGTTTCCGTTTGTGTATAGCTTTGCGACAATCATCATTGAACCAATGATTATGGAGAGAAGATGCTATACCACGTGATTGTGGAATGCAGATCTGAGCAATCTCTATTAATGTAGTGGTAAATCGAGGAATTGAGTCCTGAGTAATAGGGAATTTGGAAAAGTGATGAGAGCAGAGCGTTTGGAACATCGTCCAGTTAGCCTTGGTAAATTTCCACCGGGGTGTACAGTGTGCAGTATTGGGTTGGTTGGAGGAGAGTAGTATCGGAAAGTGATCGCTACCATGGTTGTCATCCAAT
>NZ_MPQG01000043.1:0-1770 GCF_002020255.1 Solemya velum gill symbiont
TGACGAATCGCCTGACGTCCATGCTTATTTCACCATGGTGATTACACACGGTGACGTAAGTCCCCTCTCGTAAGTGGTACTGTTTGACGTATGTACAGAGTGTCTGATTGAGATTCACTGTGTCTTCGATTTTCATTTCGCAATCCAACGGCTCTTTTATACGACACATGGACAGTCCTATAGAAATGGGTGTCACTATGGTAATGAGAAAGAGGCCGACGGCTATCCATTTAACGACGTTCAAGTGGTACCGCATGTTTTTTCTACATCCAGAGAATGTTTTCTCCAATTCTGGATCGAGTTGACTCCCTCTTATAAGTTCTGATAGTTTTGAACCTCCGATTCAGGGATCCACGAATCGTACTTTTGGGGCCAGTGAAGCCAACGAACCAAGACTTGTTTCCGATCACCGCGTCCCTTCCTTTTCAATATTTTTTCTATTTTATAGGCCGTGTTTTCGTCCACACGTACCGATTGTAGTTCGGCTTCGTAGAACGTACCCACTACACTTTCGCCGTTCCAGTCTTCTAATTTGTACACGGAAATGCCTCCTCTGCGGTATCTTTTTTCGACTTTAAATATTTCTCCAGTCCATTTCTGAGAGTACTCGCGATCGAAGATGCCTCTCACGTGTGAAATACGCACCGTCTCTCCAACACTGAACTTGAACTTCAAATTGTGGGAAGGTTTGGGTTTTCTTATGAGATACTGACGGAACCGAGATTCGCTCTCGTTTTTCTTTTTGATAGAGTTCGGTGTATCCGCTCGGCATAATTAGCCTTGGTCTCGTTATGAGAGACAATGTGGTGAATGCCCCTCTCCCTCAACAACTTTCCCACCTCGTTATTAACGAATTCTCTCCCCTTGTCCGAACGTAACGTGTATTTGGGTTGTCTACCTTCTTCGAAAATACTTCTCAAAGCCTTAGCGACTTCCACACCGGTCTTGTTTTTGACGGGTCTACACCAGAGTTTACGTGAAAAGATGTCAGAGTCCCACTGACTGTCGAGTCCTTCCACGATCACCCTTGACCTGGGAAAACGTCTTCTAGCACCTCGGGTTAAAGAGTACGTCTCCTGATCCTGTAACCATTTTCTTACACGATCTTTCCCTATATGATATCTGCCTTCGGTCTTTACTGTGTGGTAAAGTTTGTCTGGACCACTGAAACTAGCAGGGTGGCCAGGATCAAAGTAAATCGAATTCAAATAGTTTTTCCAGTCCGCCATCTCGTTGGGGAATACCCGGAGGTAGGCCCATGTGACCGTCTAAATAGGTGTTCAGTCTCTGGGCGTTCCCGATTAGACTTCTCGGTATGTTGATTTCTTTCAGGCCTCGGTAGAACTCAGTCAGTCCATTCGGACTCCCGTGTCCGTACTCTCTTTGGGAATCTTTTAAGAGATCCACTATGTTGGAGCCTTCAATTTCTTTTCCCTCGTAGAGTAATTCACCACGACCGTTCCACAGTAGAGTGTGTTTAGGGTCATTGAGTACGTGAATCAGGATAGTCTTCACTTTATAAGTATAGTGTTTAGGAATCATGGATAACAACATATCCATAGACAAGCCACCACTACCGACTTGCGGTTCACTCAAACCGTGTACTTCCGGTGATTCTGACAAGTCTCGTTCTCTTGATTCGATCGGACCGTCCGTCTTTCGGTTTTCTTCGACACACCGCATGTATTTTTCGTATGGGATCAATACCGACTTCTGTATCTCTTTCATTATAGAAGATTTTTGAGACTGGCTTCTGCCGATTTCAACAAT
>NZ_MPQG01000044.1:0-1043 GCF_002020255.1 Solemya velum gill symbiont
AGAGAGGATGAAACTTTGAAGGACATTTGGGACAAAATAACACATTTAAATGAGGTAAATAAAAAGGAGGAGTGTTTTTATGTGGAAAATGAAGTGTTGATGAGAAAGAGTAGGAAATTTGAGAATGAAGAAAGTGAGATAAGTGTTAGACGGCAAGTCGTCGTCCCAAAAATATTTCGAAATGAAATTTTGAGTCTTGGACATGAGAGTCTATTTGCTGGACATCAGGGGCGTACCAAAACGTATGAGAGAGTAGTGGCTGACTTCTTTTGGCCAAGAATGTTCAGGGATACTGAGGAGTATTGTCGTACCTGTCATGTATGTCAGGTGACAGGTAAACCCAATCAAACCATACCACCTGCTCCTTTGAAGTTAGTACCTATTACAGGTGAGGCATTTTCGAAGGTATTAATGGACATCGTAGGTCCCCTTCCGAAAACTAGTAACGGGAACCAGTATTTGCTCACTATTATGTGCGTAAACACCAGGTTTCCGGAGGCAATTCCTTTGCGAAAGGTCACGGCAGCTGTCGTAGCCAAAGCATTACTAAAATATTTTACAATGACCGGCTTGCCGCAGGAAATTCAGACAGATCAGGGGTCTAATTTTATGTCCAAACTGTGTCAACAGGTTTTGGCATTGTTGGATATCAAGCAAGTAAGGTCTAGTGCTTTTCACCCAGCCTCATTAGGAGCTTTAGAACGCTATGCAAAACAGGAGTCGTTAGGGTTTTCACCTTTTGAACTTGTCTATGGCCATACACCTAGGGGTCCCCTCAAGTTAGTTAAAGATAGCTGGCTTCAGGAAAATAGTTCAGACGAGTTGTTGGACTATGTGGCCCGCATCAAGGACAGGTTATGGCAGGCAACAGAATTGGCCAAAAAGCATCTTTTGGGGGCTCAATCTAGAATAAAAGGGCAGTTTGATAGAAAAGCCAAAGTTAGGGAATTTCGGCCAGGGGACAAAGTTTTACTCTATCTCCCTATTCCAAAATCTTCCCTGCAATCCAAATATTTTGGACCATACACGGTAAACAGGAAGGT
>NZ_MPQG01000045.1:0-1013 GCF_002020255.1 Solemya velum gill symbiont
CTCCTTTAGGAAGACGAATTAAACCCACGTCGATTTCGAAAGCCGAGTCTACGGTCAGAGATTCGTGAGACTGCAGCACTTTCTCTATCGTAGCCATGACCGTTTCCGCATCCAGAAGTTCCAACCGCAGTAACTGAACCACGATTGGGTTTTGTAACGCTGGGTGGTGTATTACGACTCGCCCTAGATCGTTATCGGACATATCACCACGTGCCTGACGTATGACGTCAGCAAACATTTGATGTAGATGTCTACGGATTTCGGTCAACCGTTTGCCTCCAAAAAATTCGCCGACTTTTACACGGTATGTACGTTCCACGGCCGCCGTCTTGGCAAACGTACGCTGCGACCTCAGGCGGATCGTGTAGGCGTCCTCTTCGAGTCGGGATTCGGATGGTCCCGGCTGTGGAGACTCCCTTCTGTCTCCCGGGCCTTCTCCCGTTTGTACGTTCCCCATAGGTGTCGGATCTTCCGTCTCGTCAGATGACACGGGTTTCGTGCTAGTGGTCGTATCGTGGACTCGTCGGTGAGCTCTGAGTGTGTCATGCGTACTGAATTTTGCATGACACCGTCCGCAGGAGAAAGTCTTCCCGTGGCTGAAAAAAGAAGGAATTAAACACGTAAATAGAAAGATGGGCAGACAGATAGATAGACAGACAGATACAAACAAGCTTACATACACTAGTGAGTACAACGGACAGACACACACACACATATATATATATACATATATATATTTAGAGAGAGTAGACAGATACGCATAGAGTCGAGTATGAGGGTGCATGGCCAGAGAACAGACTGACAGATGAGGAGACAGACAGACGGAGATACAGAGTCAAACTCACCCGAATTCGCCGTCGTTTAAACAGGCCTCTGAGAGAAGTTCCACTTCTTCTGTTTCCAAAATAGAGTGGAACGTTTCTGGCGACCATGACTCGAAGTAGGGATCTTCCGGTACTTCTAACATTTCCAGAAGAGCGTCGGCATCCCCGCAACTCCATTCTTGAAGAGGA
>NZ_MPQG01000006.1:0-114041 GCF_002020255.1 Solemya velum gill symbiont
TCTTGGCATTAAAACGCCCAATCAAGTATTTTTCGGGATTAACCCATCCGTTGCACTAGTGAGTTGAATCCGCGTATGCTATTTTTCACAAAAAAGATAATTAGCAATTGCTGAAAGATTAATATTGATAACTTATTGATTTACTGTGTTTTTGTTTCGATTGTTTTCGTGCCGCATGAAAACTGGCAGTGAAATGTATAAATAATATACAGCCTAGGGCCATATTGTTGACAATCAGGCGTGAATGGGCTTTAATTAACTCGATTTCCAGCCAATACACATAGAATTGTCAACAAAAGGCGAAATGGAACAGGCGAAAAAAGAGACCATCAGCACGTTGGATACCGGCAGTAGTCGTACGCTGGCAGACCGGGTATGCCATCAGCTGAAGGACGACATCATCACAGGACGGCTTTCTCAGGGATCCAAAATTGTGGAAGAGGATCTGGCGCGTGAGCATGGCGTAAGCCGTGGGCCGTTACGTGAAGCGATTCGTCGTCTTGAAGCGATGCACCTGGTACAGCGTATTCCTCATGCCGGGGCGCGTGTTGTTACCCTCAGCGAGAAAATGATGTCAGATGTCTACTCGGTGCGTGAAGCACTGGAAGGCATGTCGACACGTCTTGCAGCTGAATTCATCAAGCCGAAGGAAGTCGATGAACTCTGGTTGTTGCTTGAGCAGCACGAAAAGAACATTGATGAAACTGAAGGCACGGTCTATTTTCAGCGTGAGGGCGATGTGGATTTTCATATCCGCATTGCACAGGCGAGTCAGAATCAACTGTTGGTTAAATCTCTCAGTAGTGAGTTGTACCAGCTGATTCGTATGTGTCGCTACCGTACTGCAAAAGCTCCATCACGTCCTACCAAGGCACTTGGTGAACATCGCCAGATTGTTGACGCCATCTCCAGGCGAGATGGTGAATTGGCGGAAATCCTTATGCGCCGGCACATTAGTGGTGCCTGGCAGATCGCCAGAGAATTGCTACTCAAGGACTATCATGACTGATACAAATTTAACCCCTGGTGCGAAACTGCGTCGTGCCGTTGAAGAGGACAATCCGCTGCAGGTTGTTGGCGCGGTGAACGCTTACAGTGCCATCATGGCCGAAAAAGTTGGCCACAAGGCAATCTACCTTTCAGGCGGCGGTGTTGCAGCTTGCTCAATGGGCATTCCTGATCTTGGTATTACAACCATGAAAGATGTCCTTGAAGACGTTAATCGCATTACGGATGCTTCCTCGTTGCCACTGCTGGTTGACGTTGATGCCGGTTGGGGCGGAGCTTTCAATATCGCACGCTGTACACGCGAGATGATCCGATCAGGTACAGCTGGTATGCACATCGAGGACCAGGTCATGCAGAAGCGTTGTGGTCATCGTCCCAACAAGGCAATCGTCACACAGGAAGAGATGGTCGATCGCGTCAAGGCGGCTGTCGATGCGAAGAGTGATGAGAGTTTTGTTGTCATGGCACGTACAGATGCCCTTGCTGTTGAAGGCATGGAGTCAGCTGTTGAACGCGCGATTGCCTGCGTTGAAGCCGGTGCCGACATGATTTTTCCTGAAGCGATTAATACGCTTGAACAGTACAAGGAATTCACCAGTGCTGTGAATGTTCCGGTGCTGGCAAATATCACCGAATTTGGTGCAACCCCCTTGTTTACTACAGAGGAACTGGCTTCAGCCGGCGTCAAGCTGGCGCTTTATCCACTCAGTGCTTTCCGCGCCATGAGCCTGGCTGCACTGAAGGTTTACCAAGAGCTGCTCAGTACCGGAACACAGCAAGGTGTTGTCGATACCATGCAGACTCGCATGGAGCTTTATGATTTTCTCGACTATCACAGTTACGAGCACAAGCTTGATCAGCTTTTCGCGGAACAGAAAGAGGAGTGACTCAGAGTCACTCGCGGATAACAGAATCTAAGGAGAATATTGATGACTGAACAGGTACTTCCAAAAGCAAAAAAGTCAGTTGCGCTGTCAGGTACTGCGGCAGGTAACACGGCTGTCTGTACTGTCGGCCGTACTGGTAACGACCTGCATTATCGCGGCTATGACATTCTCGATTTTGCTGACAAGGCTGAATTCGAGGAGATCGCATATCTGCTGGTTCACGGTGAATTGCCGAACAAGGCACAGCTGGCGACCTACAAGGCGAAGCTGAAATCACTGCGTGGTATCCCGCAAGCGGTCAAGCAGGCGCTTGAGGCGCTGCCGGCATCGTCACACCCGATGGATGTTTTGCGTACTGCCTGCTCGGTGCTAGGCAGTTGTGTGCCTGAGAAAGAAGAGATGCCTGCGGCTGAAGCACGCGACATTATCGATCGCATGATGGCCAGCTTTGGATCCATGCTGCTTTATTGGTATCACTTTGCCGTTAATGGCAAGCGTATCGATGTAGAGACTGATGACGATTCAATCGGCGGCCACTTCCTGCACCTGTTGCATGGTGAAAAGCCGTCGGCAGAGTGGGTTCGTGCCATGCACACCTCGCTTAATCTCTATGCTGAACATGAATTCAATGCATCAACATTTACTGCGCGCGTTGTTGCCGGTACCAATTCAGATATGTACTCCGCGATCACAGGTGCGATCGGTGCATTGCGTGGACCCAAGCACGGTGGTGCCAACGAGGCAGCATTCCGTATCCAGAGCCGTTACTCCAATGCTGACCAGGCCGAGGCGGATATCCGTGAGCGTGTTGCAAACAAGGAGATCGTTATCGGTTTTGGTCATCCTGTATACACCATTGCTGATCCGCGTAACGAGGTGATCAAGCGCGTTGCAAAAGAGCTCTCCGAGAGCAACGGCGATACCACCATGTTCTCGGTTGCAGATCGTCTCGAGAGTGTCATGCTGGAGATCAAGAAAATGTTCCCCAACCTGGACTGGTTCTCAGCTGTCTCTTACAACCAGATGGGTGTACCGACCGACATGTTCACACCACTGTTCGTTATTTCACGTGTTACTGGCTGGGGCGCGCATGTGATCGAGCAGCGCGAGGATGGCAAGATCATTCGCCCAAGCGCCAATTATGTTGGCCCCGAGAGCCGTGACTGGGTACCGCTCGAAGCGCGCTGAGTTACAGGTTCAAAAAGCGTTCAGGTTGCTTGCTGGCAGTGCATGGTCGATTGATCCGACCCATTGATGGATATGCGCTGACTGCAGGCGGCTGACTTATTCAGGAATTAGAGAACTGCATTCATGACTAACACGAATTATCGTAAAACCCTGCCGGGTACCACGCTGGATTATTTCGATACACGTTCTGCTGTTGATTCGATTAAACCCGGTTCCTATGAGAGCCTGCCATATACCTCGCGGATACTGGCAGAACAGCTCGTGCGTCGTTGCGATCCCACCATGCTTGAAGATTCTCTCAAGCAACTTATCGAGCGTAAACGTGATCTGGATTTTCCATGGTATCCGGCGCGCGTGGTTTGTCATGACATTCTCGGTCAAACTGCGCTGGTTGACCTGGCTGGACTGCGAGATGCAATTGCCGACCAGGGAGGTGACCCGGCAAAGGTCAACCCGGTTGTTCCTACCCAGTTGATTGTCGACCACTCCCTGGCAGTGGAACACGGTGGTTTTGATCCGGATGCGTTCGAGAAGAACCGTGCCATTGAAGATCGCCGCAACGAAGACCGCTTCCACTTTATCGAGTGGACCAAAACTGCGTTCGAGAATGTCGATGTCATCCCTGCCGGAAACGGCATCATGCACCAGATCAATCTCGAGAAGATGTCACCGGTTGTTCAGTCACGTGAGGGTGTAGCCTTTCCTGATACCTGTGTTGGTACAGACAGCCACACTCCGCACATCGACTGCCTGGGTGTAATCGCAATCGGTGTTGGCGGCCTTGAAGCCGAGACAGTCATGCTTGGTCGACCATCGATGATGCGACTGCCGGAGATTGTCGGAGTGAAATTGACAGGTAAGCGCCAGCCCGGTATCACTGCTACCGATATAGTACTGGCCCTGACCGAGTTTCTGCGTCAGCAGAAGGTTGTTTCTGCCTACCTTGAGTTCTTTGGCGAGGGTACTGCGGACCTGACCATTGGTGACCGTGCAACAATTTCCAACATGACTCCCGAGTTTGGTGCCTCAGCCGGCATGTTCTACATTGATAAGCAGACGATCGATTATCTCAAGCTGACCGGGCGCGATGCCGAGCAGGTGGCGTTGGTAGAGAATTATGCAAAGACCACAGGTCTGTGGGGTGATGATCTTTCAGAAGCTGAATATGAGCGTGTGCTGGAATTCGATCTCTCCACTGTCGGACGCAACATGGCGGGTCCATCCAATCCGCATCGTCGTCTGCCGACCACGGATCTTGCCGAGCGTGGTATTGCATCTGAGTGGGAAGAGAAAACAGGTGAGATGCCGGACGGTGCAGTCATTATTGCGGCAATTACCTCCTGTACCAATACTTCCAATCCTCGTAACGTGGTTGCGGCAGCGCTGCTTGCACGTAAGGCAAATGAACTGGGCCTGGTACGCAAGCCCTGGGTGAAATCCTCTTTTGCACCCGGATCGAAAGTCGCCAGGTTGTACCTGGAAGAGGCTGGTTTGTTACCTGAACTCGAAAAACTGGGCTTCGGTATCGTCGCATATGCTTGTACTACCTGTAACGGTATGAGTGGTGCACTCGATCCGAAAATTCAGCAGGAGATTATCGATCGCGATCTGTATGCCACTGCTGTACTCTCGGGTAACCGAAACTTTGATGGTCGTATCCACCCGTATGCCAAGCAGGCTTTCCTCGCTTCACCACCGTTGGTAGTTGCCTATGCGATTGCAGGTACAGTACGTTTTGATATCGAGAAGGATGTACTGGGTACCGACAGCAATGGCAACCCGGTGACCCTGAAGGATATCTGGCCAAGCGATGAAGAGATCGATGCAATAGTCAATGCATACGTCAAGCCGGAACAATTCCACCAGGTTTACGATCCGATGTTTGACCTCGGTGCACGTGAACAGGCTGAAAGCCCGCTTTACGACTGGCGTCCACAAAGTACCTATATCCGCCGTCCGCCATACTGGGAAGGTGCGCTAGCCGGTAAACGTACCCTCAAGGGTATGCGTCCACTGGCTGTGCTCGGAGACAACATTACAACCGATCACCTGTCGCCCTCCAACGCCATCATGGCGAGCAGTGCTGCAGGTGAATACCTCGCAAAGATGGGTTTGCCGGAAGAGGACTTTAACTCCTACGCAACGCACCGTGGTGATCACCTGACTGCACAGCGTGCAACCTTTGCCAATCCTAAACTGCTCAATGAAATGTGCTGTGATGACAGTGGTGAAATTATCCAGGGTTCTCTCGCACGTATCGAGCCGGAAGGCGAGCAGGTGCGGATGTGGGAAGCAATCGAAACCTACATGCAGCGCAAGCAGCCTCTCTGTATTGTTGCCGGCGCTGACTATGGCCAGGGTTCTTCACGCGACTGGGCAGCCAAGGGTGTGCGCCTGGCCGGTGTTGAAGCGATAGTTGCCGAGGGCTTTGAACGCATACACCGTACTAACCTGGTTGGCATGGGTGTACTGCCGCTGGAGTTTAAAGATGGTGAGACGCGTGAGACCTACAAAATCGATGGCACTGAAACCTTCGACGTAGTCGGCGAACCAAGTCCGCGTGCAGAGTTACTCGTGAAGATGCATCGTAGCAACAGTGAGACAGTCGAGATTCCGGTCACCTGTCGTCTTGATACCGCTGAAGAGGTTTCCGTGTACGAGGCGGGTGGTGTGCTGCAGCGTTTTGCACAGGATTTTCTTGCCTCAAGTGCAAACTAGGGAGAAGAGAGCATGGCTCATGTAGCGCAGATAAAGATCCCGGCCACCTATATGCGTGGTGGAACCAGCAAGGGTGTTTTTTTTAATCTTGGAGATCTGCCTGAAGCAGCACAAGTGCCAGGTGAGGCACGTGACAAACTGTTACTGCGTGTAATTGGCAGCCCCGATCCTTATGGTAAGCAAACTGATGGTATGGGTGGTGCAACATCCAGTACCAGCAAAACAGTCATTCTGGCCAAAAGCGAAAAGGCAGATCATGATGTCGATTACCTGTTTGGCCAGGTCTCTATCGACAAGCCATTTGTCGACTGGAGTGGCAACTGTGGCAACCTGACTGCGGCGGTTGGTTCATTTGCGATTTCCAGTGGCCTTGTTGATGCGGAACGTGTTCCTGACAATGGCACTGCAGTTGTACGCATATGGCAGAAGAATATCGAGAAGACGATTGTTGCACATGTGCCGATCACTAACGGCATGGTGCAGGAGACCGGTGACTTTGAACTCGACGGTGTGACTTTTCCGGCAGCTGAAGTAGAGGTGGAGTTCATTAGTCCCGTAGATCCATCTGAAGCGATGTTTCCTACCGGTAACCTGGTCGATGACCTCGAGGTGCCGGGCATCGGAACCTTTAAAGCGACCATGATTAATGCAGGTATCCCGACCGTATTCCTTAATGCCGGTGACATCGGTTATACAGGTACGGAACTGCAGGAAGTGATCAATGGCGATCCGGCGGTACTCGAACGCTTTGAAACGATTCGTGCATACGGTGCGGTACATATGGGCCTGATCGAAAACATTGAAGAAGCAGCTGCTCGTCAACACACGCCGAAAGTTGCATTCGTCGCAAATCCGCAAGACTACGTCTCTTCCAGTGGCAAGCAGGTCAATACGACAGATATCGATCTGAATGTCCGCGCACTTTCAATGGGCAAATTGCACCATGCCATGATGGGTACAGCTGCCGTAGCGATTGGCACTGCTGCGGCGATCCCGGGTACTCTTGTAAACCAGGCAGCCGGTGGTGGAGAACGTAGCAGTGTCACATTCGGTCACCCCTCCGGCACTCTGAAAGTCGGTGCACAAGCGAGCCAGAATGAGGGTGACTGGACTGTCGATAAAGTGGTGATGAGCAGAAGTGCCCGTGTGCTCATGGAAGGGTGGGTTCGCATACCCGGTGATGCGTTTTAATGATATGCAGGTGACATGACTCTATCGCGTAAATCGAGATGAGAGTGTCTCGTTGGGACAAGCGATAAAGGATAGTAACAAGAGCGGTGGGAAGACTCCCCGCTTTTTTTATGTCAGAAAAATTATCGATTAGATCAGAAAAAACGTTTCAAATATGCTGAGAATCGTGGCAGAAAGTGATATATATATCTATAAGTTTTAATCCGGACTTGAAACTTGTGGCGGTAGACGTGATTAAGGAGAGAGATCGACAATAAAAAACAGGATAATACCGCTGCCTGTTTGAAGGATGAGAGCCACCAATCAATGTTGAGACTCTTTCAGGGGTATCAGTCAGAATCGGGCAAATTCTCATCTCGTATGAATGCAATCGGAGAGTTGACTCATGGAATTTAGCCTGCATAGATACACTGTCGAAGAGAAGTGGGATCACCCATTAGATAGTGCGATGGATTCCCCCCAGACACTCATTGTCGTATTTGTAACTGCCCGCCCTGAGGAAGAGTTATGCTCTGAACTTGCCGGGATTCATGTCAGCTTTCCCAATTCTGTTGTCGTCGGCTGCTCCTCATCTGGTGAGATATATGGTGAGGTGTTATCAGACGATAGTATTATCGCTGCAGTCATTCACTTTGCCGATACCCGCCTCAAGTTGGTTCATTCTGAAATAACTGACGCCGAACACTCTTTCGATGTAGGGACGAGCGTGGCCGAACAACTGCTGGCGCCTGATTTAGCAGCTGTTTTTACCCTGACTGATGGTCTGAAGGTGAATGGTTCTGCATATGTGGAGGGCTTGAATCACATATTACCTGACGATGTGATCATAACTGGAGGATTGGCAGGTGACTGTGATCGATTTGAGCGAACGTGGCTTTTATACGACGGGAAGTGTAAAACCGGCAGAGTAGTGGCAGTGGGGCTTTATGGTGATGCAGTCAGAGTTGCTCACGGTTCTCGCGGCGGCTGGGATCTGCTTGGACCTGACCGCGAGGTGACTTACTCGGTGGGTAATGTGCTCTATACAATGGATAATCAGCCCGCCCTGGAAGTTTACAAGAAGTACCTTGGAGAGAGAGCTGAAGACTTGCCCGCAACAGGCCTTCTGTTTCCCCTTGCCATTCGCAATGAAAATGATGACGATCATGATACGGTTCGTACTATTCTGGCGGTTGATGAGCAGAAGCAGTCTATAATTTTTGCTGGCGATATTCCTGAAGGTAGTCACGTCAAATTGATGCGGGCCAATTTCGATCGCCTTGTTGATGGTGCCGCTGAAGCAGCCGAACAACTGGACATGACTGGTTATGAAAATGGCCCGGCGATATGCCTTGCCATCAGTTGTGTCGGCAGGCGCCTTGTTCTGGGTCCCCGTGTTGAAGAAGAACTTGAGGCGGTGAAAGAGGTATTGCCTGCCGGGGCAGGGGTCATTGGTTACTACTCCTACGGAGAAATTTCGCCGTTGGCCAGTGGCCGTTGTGATTTGCACAACCAGACCATGACTCTTACCCTGATATGGGAAAAGGCCTGATGCACCGACTACTCTCACGTCAACTACGCAAGCTGGATTTAACTGGCAGTAGCCTGCCGGGTGATGTGCGGTGGGAAGCGCTTTTGCAGTCTATTTCGGATACCTATCAGCAGGCCGATGATGATCGCTATCTGCTTGAACGTTCCCTGCAAACTTCTTCAGATGAACTACAGGAGATGTTTCAGGCGCAGAAGGCGACTGCCGATGGTCGACTTCGTGCACTGATTAATACATTGCCTGATTTGGTGTTTTTGCTGGATGAGGATGGTCGTTATGTCGATATTATTTCCGGGGATGAGCATGAACTGGTACAGCCATCCATGGAACTCAAGGGGAAATTGCTGGCAGATGTCATGTCATCTGAACAGGCTTCATTTTTCATGGATGTCATCCACCGTGCCCTGGAAACCAATACACTCCAAGTGGTGGAATATGAGCTAGCTGTGCAAGCAGGAAAGCGAATCTTCGAAGGTCGTGTTATATCGACTGGTCTGAAAGTGAATGATCGAAAGGCGGTTTTATTTCTTGCAAGAGATGTGACCGAGTTGACCAAGGCGCGTAACAAACTCGAACACCTGGCCACCCATGACACTTTGACCGGGTTGCCTAACAGGGTATTGCTGGAAAACCGGCTGTGCCAGGCGGTGTCGAGAACAAAGAGAACCGGGAAAAAAGTTGCTGTCATACTTATGGACCTTGACCGCTTCAAGCATGTTAATGACAGCCTTGGGCATACCGTCGGAGATGAACTTCTCAAGGAAGTCTCTCATCGTCTGAAAATCAGCTGCCGTGCCGAGGATACAGTATTCCGCTTTGGTGGTGACGAGTTCGTGATTATTCTTGAGGATCTGGAGAGTGCTCATCACGCAGGACAGGCAGCCAAGCATTTTCTCGATGCTTTTAATGACCCTTTAAGGCTCACCGAAATGGAACTTCAGATAAGCGTGAGTATTGGTATTGCTGTTGTGCCAGATGACGGCGAGGAAGCAGATATCTTACTGCGATACGCTGATAGTGCCATGTATATGGCCAAGGAAGCCGGACGCAACCAGTACAGTTTTTTCACCCCGGAACTTGCAGACAACTCTGCGAACTACCTGGCACTGGAAGCCAGTCTGCGCAAAGCCATTTCAGAGCATGAACTGGTTCTTCGTTACCAGCCCCAATACAGTCTGGAGGATGATGCTCTGATAGGGCTTGAGGCGCTGGTTCGCTGGCCGACGGCTGCGCCCGAGTTCCGCAATCCGAATAGCTTTATTCCGATGGCCGAGATAACAGGGCTCATAGAAGCCATGGGAATCTGGGTGATAGAGGAGGCATGCAGGCAGGCAACAACTTGGCTGAAGAGAAATCTTCATTTTGGCCGTATCGCAATTAATCTATCCAGTCGTCAGCTAAACAATGCATCACTGGTGAATGAGGTAAAAGATATTCTCGCTCGCTACGAGCTGCCCGGCAGTCTCCTGGAGTTCGAGATTACCGAAAGCATGGTTTTACACGAAGGCGGCGCTATTTACAGTAACCTTGATACTTTCTCCAGTATGGGTATAGACCTCTCAATTGACGATTTCGGTACAGGTCATTCCTCCCTGGTTAACCTGAAACGGTTACCCCTTAATCGACTCAAAATTGACCGCTCGTTCGTTGATGGTTTAGGTGAAGACCCGAACGATGAGGCAATCACAGGTGCCAGTATCGCACTTGCAAAACAACTGGGTTACAAGGTGGTGGCTGAAGGAGTGGAGACTGAAAAGCAGGCTGAGTTTCTTCGCCAACACAAATGTGATTTTGTACAGGGATACCTCTACGCAAAACCTATGCTAAGTGACGAAGTAGAAGAGTTGTTGATTCAGAATCACCCTGCATTCGGCAAGATATCCCGCTAATCCGGCTGTGCAGGTTCCCGATCTGCTTTTCAGTCATCCCATCCAGTTTGGTAACTTCCACTATTTTTCTTTTTCATTTCTTTGCTGCCGCTTGAATGAAGGCGAATAATATTAAAACGGTCATTTGCCTGGTTACCTAGTGGAATAGCCTTAAGAAGGAAACAGCGGCTTAGGGGGCATGCTGCAGTTGCCGCTTCAACATTCAGCCTGTAATAACCCTCTGCGGTTGTTGCCGACACGCTATTGGCATATCCCAGGTTGGTCATGTTGACCGTATAAGTTGCATTGGCTGCATAATATATTTCCTGGCGATGCGCCAGGTCCATCAATTCACTCTGGGCATCGAGACGACGTGATTTCAGTACGAACTGGCTATAGTCCGGATAGGCAACGCTTGCGAGAATGGCAATCACGACGATGGTGATCAGAAGCTCGATCAGTGAGAAGCCACTGTTTCCATCCTGGTGTCCGGCTTTAGTCGACATTGATGACTTCCTCCCACCACAGGGGGACGGGCCTGTATGTGGAGGAGACAGGTATATCGAGTCCAGCACCTACAAATAGCTTGTTCACAGGGGTGGTTACAGTTTCCCCATTCTCTTCTGTTTCAGTTTCGCCGACAAAAAAGATTGAAGGTGCTGGTGGGAGTCCAGCGACATTTAGTTCAACTGACCGATCAGCTGTTGAGAGGTCGGATGTGTCGTTATCGAAGTGCCTGATAACAGCTCCTGCAGTGCGGAGATTCAGGGCGAACAAGCGGCTTGTGAACGTGAGGTCGGACGGATCGCAAACCCCTGCTGCCGGGGTGATACGTCCTGAAAAAGTGGTGAAATAGAGATTGTGATTGTAGAGAAGAGCACGACTCGCACTCATCTCTCTTTCGGCAAGATCAATATACCAGCCGCTTGTGTTAGACAAGAGATTATGTGCGCCTTGCTGTTCCTCGGTTGTGCCTGACTGAGTCAAGTTAGTGGTGGCATCATAAAGTGTATGGCAATTATTTATGTCCCCACACAGGGATGTATTTTCAACAATAGGCTGTGGTGGAGTGTATACATCTCCTGTACGTTGTGGCGACCATGGGTAGTAATCCTTGATCATATAGAAACGATTCTGCACTGAGTGATCCATAGGGTCAGGACGATCGCCACTTCCTGCCAGCAGGGCGTAGAAGCGTTCATTGCCGGACGCATAGTAGCCAACTTCCGGGCTGGTGAAAAAGCGCCTGTTGCTGTTAGCAGTGCCGCCATTGAGATCGGCCAGGATGTACCCATTGATTTGATGCGCATCATCGGAATCAGTGTAGAAGTCAATGCGGATAATACGACCACCTGTATCAGCAAGGTAAATCCGGTCCCAGATACCATCATCATCCACATCTACCGGGCGTGCATCTGCTGCGATAGAGTTTGTCATATTGGTCAATCTTAGAGAGGCTCCGGCTTTTGATGAGGCCCACCAGAGTCGCTCACCACTCTCTGCATCGACAATATAAAGTGCATTACCTATGTCGTCAGCAACTCTTGCACCATTGACGACGTCCTGATCCGGATCATAACCACCACTGAAAAGAATCACCTCACGCTCCACGCCACTGATGATGATTTTCCCTGAATCAGGTTTTGCCCAGGTCTGGCCTAGCTGCCTGAAATTTCCCTCACCACCGATAATTTCCCACTTGAATTCCGGGCTTTCAGGATCAGTGATATCGAGAGCATAATAATTTCTACCCCCTCTGCGCATGCCGAATATTGCCGTGACCGATTCACTGCCATTGATCAGGTTGTCACCATTCGTGTCATCGTGAAGAATCTCGAGATGACCATCAAGGCCATAGATACGCTCAGCGGTTAATTTAGTATCATCCGGATTATCGACCTGGTACTTGATTGTTTTGATGTTTTCCAGCAACTCTTTCGGCATGTATGCCCAGAGCTCTTCACCAGATGCAGGATCGATTGCAGATAATACTCCCTCGGATGTGGTGATCAATAGTATCGATTGAGAAGTGCCCAGTCTGTCCTGGTAATTGAGGAGGGCAGGTGCAGTATGCAGTGGGGCGCCCATAAATCCGTGGCCAGTACTGATCCATTTGAGCAACGCAGTCACCTCAGATGATTTGGTTACGCCCAGCATCCCATTGAGAATATCAGGATGAGCCTCTCTTGCTACGAAGTCATATAACCTGTGGTCGATTAATGTGTCTGGTGTCGAACCGTTCTTGTTTATATAGGTGTAGAGATTGCGACTGCCTGTTCGTTTGGATGCGCTTCCACCAGCCAGTGGGTTGTTACCATCGGGGGTATCACTCCAGAAACTCCTGGCATCGTCGACAAAGCTATTATCAACGTTCAGGGCAGATGCATCATTGGCGTCAACCAGCTGAAAATCACCCGTAGTTGTGATTTTGAATTCATATTTTTTCAGGTTGCCGAACCAGAAAGGGTTAACCGCAGGTTTGAATACTGGCAGGTAAAGACTGTTCTGGCTGACTGCGATATTCGATGGATCAAACGGAATGGTCGGCGTGTTAATGCTTGTATCAACGACTGCTTTAGCATCGTGAACAAGGCTTTGCAGTACCTCTGTCAACTCATCTGCATTGTCAGCCGTGAAGAAATCTCCTCCCCCCTTTTCTGCAATATAAGCGAGAAAAGTATTCGCCAGTGGTGTTGTGTGGAAGCCGATCGTATGTGTTGTGACAAACTGTGTACCATCCATTGATGGATTCAAGTCTGCATTATGTGCATATTCGACAAAATCGGGACTGCAACGACCATCCTGGGGTGTTTCAGTTGCTTCGAATGCGTGTCCGGTTGTTTTATCACTCCATTCGCATTCAGGGCTGTAGTTGTCGGGCTCCCGGTCGTCCAGATCATTGTTGGTGTAACCCCAGCCATTCTTTTCAATTGAATTACTGTTCGGCGCACCATCACTTAACAGGACGATATGATTCGGCTGGCAGTGGTTGAGTATCGGGCTGGGAATGTTCTCCTGGGAACCATTATGCCTGGTCGCGTCAATGCCTTCTTTGTACCACTGTACGGCATCATGCAGGGCTGACGATGTGGGGGTCGACATATCATGTCCTAGTCTGGTAACTGCCCATTTTAGCGAGCCTCGACTATTACTTTCTTCCAGGTTAAGAAACTTGGTAAGAACCCTGATATCGGCCTTTAGGCAATTTCCACCTTCATCTTTTATTTGGCACGAGAGTGGATCGCTTCTGGAGACTTTCTTGCCTCTGAAACCCATAATCGCCATGTACAGATCATCGTCTGATTCATCGATAACTGTCCTCATGGCCTTCTTGACCTGGAATGTGCGCTGACTAGGCTGGTCGTCATTCAGGAAACAATCTTTAGGTGTGTTCGTTACAAGACACCTGTCGGTGTTGGGGCCAAATGCCATGCTGCCTGACTCGTCTATGATGAAAAGAACCCGTGCCTTGGCACTCACCGGGCTGGTGATATAGATGTCCAGGTCATCTGTTAACGCTGCATGGCTGAACAGAATCAGGATGGTTGTGAAACTTGTGGCGAATAACTTTTTCATCAGCTGGTTACTATTGATTCGGAATGATATAACCGATCCCCATCTTGTTGATTGCACGGGATGATGTACCGTCAACACGTCCTTCTGCTTCAAGTTCATATACCAGGATGTCAGAGTCGACCTGGTAACCGGAGATATCCTGCGTTGCTTTTTCAATATATGTAGCAGTCAGGTTGGCAGAAGTCGCAGGCTGACCGGTTACATGCGATGCAGAGAAGAAGTTACTGCTGGCCTTTGCTGCTCCCGGTGTGGTTGAGGCCGGAATGACATCATTGGGATTTTCTGTACCCAGAGCTCTCATCAGAGCATTTTCAGCAGCCTGGAAGGCAAGGTTTTTGTGTTGGTGATTGGCTGCGACACGTGTCTCGAAGATGCTTGCCTGCATGGCTGAAATACCTAGCATGCTGGTGATCAGGATCATAATCAGGACAACATAGAGTGCTACCCCTGTTTCCTTTCTATGGATGATTTTATTCATATCAACTCTCCTGATCTACTTTGCAATTGCATTCAGGTTGCGCAGGGCGATAGTGGTACCGGCGCGTCTGTAGAACTTGTTCCTGTCTGCAGGCGTGACTGTATTCGCACCGACCTGATAATAAGTTGGCTGTTGGGGCATGGATGAGATGCCCGGCCTGACACTACCCGAGCTTGCCAGTATTTCTGCACGAATCGTGACCACGCTGTTCCATTTATTGGCGGCAGTAACAGCAGCTGCAGTGGTATAACTGTTGGCGTAGCCATCTGAATCTGTATCAACACCATAGATAAACTCGAGGTGTTCGATGCCCTCAGCCAGGCTCTGCCTGGTACCGCTGCCATCTGTATCCAGGGTGGTGCAGTAAAGTTCACTCTGATTGTTAACGCTGGTCTGTACGTCAAGTCGGAGCCTGGCTGTTGAGTTATCTACGGGGCTGCCGCTGCAGGTGTAGCCACTACGGTAAGCTACAGTGACTCGACTGGAGCTTGTTGCTGTGCCATCAATAATGTATGGAGAGCCATCGTCGGCACCTGTAGATATAAAGACATCATCGCCTTTACCCACATTTCTGCCTGTCATAACCAGGAAGCGTCTCAGGTCGCTGGATGCAAAACGGGCATTCTCATTAGCAACAGAGAGTGCAAGGTGGAAGTGTGCAGCAGATTTACTGTCAAGATAGGCATGAATAGCAAAAATGGAAACCAGCAGTCCAATCAGCAGGCTGATCAACAGGCTGATAATTGATACGCCTTGTTGCCGGTCGGGCAGGGGAGAATGCGGGAACAGGTTTCTCATCAACCTGCCTTTATCCAATAGGTGCTGGTTTGAAAGGCATGACGACCCGGGAAGGTAATGCATCGCCGCTGGCTTGCCATTGCACATAAATACGACGCATGGCGCAGTTATTGGTCAGGCCTGTATCTGTTGTGTCATAAATGCACTGGACACTGAGCGTTCCACCGGGCAGATGGTTAATGCCATTGGCACAGCGTAACTGCCACATGTCAAAAATTGCCATCTGCGCAGGTGTACAGTCTGCGACGTTCGCTGACACGGTAGTGGTCGAGATGCTGCAATAGGCGGTTGGTGGTACAACACAGTTGGACTCGGTTGTAGTTACATAGCTGCCACCAATGGTTGTATCGTTGCCGTCATTGTCTTCAAGGGCAGGGAGATTGGAATACATTCTTTCAGACAACTCCATCGCGATATCTGTAGCAATTGCCCTGTAGTAGGCGCTATTGGAGTTGTTTTCTGCACGAATAATCATGCTGGAAGCGCCAAGAACGGCGAATGAGAGCAGTAGTACTGCAATCAGTACTTCGATCAGTCCGACTCCGGATTGATGTGATCTGTTCTCCTGGCTATTCATCTTCATACGCTGCAAGCGCTTCAATTCTGGGCCTGCCTGAACTTGAAAGAACCAGCTGCTGTTTATACTCTTTTTCTGTCTTGCCGGACGAGGCTGTGAAGGTTCCCAGCTGCCTCGCGCCACTGGTTGATTTTGTTCTGCCCGTGGCAACATAGGAGACGTAGTTTTGTAGCAGACTGTTTCCACTGATGGAAATACCTCCCGTGATACGCGTGTTGGCAATTAACTCTTCGCCATTGTCTATTTGGGCATTGGCGTTGCTGCTGTCGGTTGCATTGTCTGTAAAGACAATCCACCCCTGGCCCCAATCTCCGCTCGCTGTACATGTGGTTTTACCGTCATCTGTCGTTGTCGACTTGCACATGGTCACCCTGCTGTTGCGCTTGATCGCTTCACTGCGTGCAATCATCAGGTCGTGGTAGAGATTTTCAAGTGATGAGGTGATGCGATTCCGCTCGATCATTTTTGCGAAATTGGGAACAGCAAATGTTGCCAATATCACGAGCAGAACAAGCGCGATCAAGAGCTCAATTAGCGTGAAGCCAAGCATCTTTCTCATGACGTCGTCGGGACTCCTTTTCCAAACTTGTCGTATCATTCAGAGGCAAGTATATGTGGGAAATTATGAAAATGCTAACATTACAATAGGACTGTAAAGTATTGATAATACTAAAGAGTTAGGTGTTATTTATGGTCTGTTGATGAGCGGGAATGGGAAGTCAGAATCCGTTGTCTGATAATATTTCTTATTTTCCGAATAAAAATGTTGCACAGCAGCAAATTTCTGCTATTATTCATTTCAGAAGCTAATTCAACGTTTCTACTCCAACCACTCAGCAGAGTATTGGCGGCTAACACCTGGTGTCAGCCGCCGTTTTTTTTGCCCTGAATTTATTCAGCGATTGGCAGCTTGCCAATCTTGATACGCCACTCTTTTGGTCCGCTTTCGTGGACTGATTCACCATGGCTGTCGACTGCGACGGTGACAGGCATATCCTTGACCTCGAATTCACGAATTGCTTCCATGCCGAGATCTTCAAATGCGACCATGCGGGATGCCTTGATTGCCTTCGCCACAAGGTATGCAGCTCCACCGACAGCCATCAGGTAGGTGGCACCATGTTTTTTGATTGCCTCTCGCGCTGCAGGTCCACGTTCGGCTTTACCCACCATGCCGACAAGGCCTGTTTTACCGAGCATCATGTCGGTGTATTTATCCATGCGCGTCGAGGTGGTTGGTCCTGCGGGACCGACGACTTCATCACCAACCGGATCAACCGGGCCGACATAGTAGATAAAGCGGTTTTCGAAATCGACTCCATCAGGGAGTGGTTCCCCTTTGTCGAGCAGTTCCTGGATGCGCTTGTGTGCAGCATCGCGGCCGGTCAGCAGGTTACCGGAGAGCAGCAGGCGGTCACCCGGTTTCCAGTTGGCAATCTCTTCACGTGTGACCGTATCGATATTGACCGGAATGGATGCATCGTCTGCTTCGTAAGTAATATCAGGCCATACATCCATTGAAGGTGGTGTGAGTACGGCAGGGCCGCTTCCATCAAGGGTAAATTCCACATGACGTGTCGCCGCACAGTTTGGGATCAGTGCAACCGGCAGAGAGGCGGCATGGGTAGGGAAGTCGTTGATCTTGACATCCAGCACTGTTGTCAGGCCACCGAGACCCTGTGCGCCGATGCCGAGCGCATTCACCTTTTCGAACAGTTCAAGGCGCAGTTCTTCCTTGCGATTGGTAGGTCCGCGTGCCTGCAACTCGTGAATATCGATATGCTCCATGAGCGACTCTTTGGCCAGAATCATCGCTTTTTCAGCTGTACCGCCAACACCAATACCGAGCATGCCAGGTGGACACCAGCCGGCACCCAGGGTCGGGACAATATCCAGAACCCAGTCGACCAGCGAACTGCTCGGGTTGAGAACAGTGAAGCGTGCCTTGTTTTCAGAGCCACCACCCTTGGCGGCGAGTTTGATTTCAACCTTGTCGCCTGCAACGAGCTCGGTATGGACCACGGCAGGCGTATTGTCGCCGGTATTCTTGCGCGCGCCGAGCGGGTCGGCAACCATGGAAGCGCGCAGCACGTTATCCGGGTGGGAATAGGCTTTGCTGACAGCGGTATTGACCATCTCATCGACTGTCTGGTCTGTCTCCCAGCTGACATCCATTCCGATCTTGAGAAACACCACGACTCCACCAGTGTCCTGGCAGATTGGCCGGTGTCCCTCGGCGCACATACGCGAGTTAACGAGAATCTGTGTCATGGCATCTTTTGCGGCCGGGGACTCCTCGCGTTCCCATGCCTCCGTCAGCGAACGGATGTAATCTTCAGGGTGGTAGTAGGAGATGAACTGCAGGGCATCTGCAATGCTCTCGATAAAATCGTGCTTATTGATGGTTGTCATGCTGGTTATCCGTCATTCTGTTATTTTTGAATTCCGATTATCGCAATTATTGCATTGCAACAAAAGCCCCGAATTTTATCGAATCTGCTACTGACAGAGTATAGATCTGTTATTCAGGAGCGGGGATTTCTCGCCACGCATTCAGCATCGGGAAATAGAGCGCAAGTCGGGATGGCATGCCGTCCAGCTTCTTGAGCGCATGCCAGTAGCCGTACAGTTGATCGCGGTAACGTTCAATTTCACTCTCAAGGAAGGCGTCCACTGTGTCTGCCTCATGGTGAGAGCCACTCTTGTAGTCGATGATCCAGCGTTCGCCATTCTCATCCGTGAACAGCCTGTCGATGATCAGGTGCCTGATACCGTTCTCGTGCCTGACACTGATGCCGAATTCGCATGCAGCATCGGTGTGATCTTGCAGAATCCATTGTCCTCTCTGATCATCCAGGGTATTCAGCAGTGCTTTTTGCACCCGTTTGACAGCAGGTGCCGTGTCATGTGGTACGCAGCCGAGGCTGAGTAGCCAGTTTGTAATCAGTGAATCGGATGCCTTGATGCGCTCCTTGTTCCACTGCTCTACACCCTCGTTGGCAATCACTTCAAGCATGCCATGCACAACTGTACCGACATGGCGTGCAAGTTCACCAGCCCAGGTGAATTCTGGCATCTGCGCAATGAGAGTCGTGCTTGCTGGGGAGGGCAGCTGCGAAATCGCATCAGGCAAGCGTGCTTTCCAGTCAGCTGGCAATCGCTTGATATCCGGCGTTTGCCAGGCATCGATACTATTGTCATCATCATCTGCTGTGAGCTCTCCGAAATGCTGTTTCACGGCTGGCCACAAGGATGCAAGCAGTGATCCCCTGGTCGGATTCGGGATACCTGTTTTGGTATTTATTGTTGCATGGCCGAGCAGGTGCAAACGCCGTTTCGCACGCGTGGTTGCGACATAGAGCAGGCGCTGCTGCTCAAACGCATCACGTTGTGCATTGATTGAGCGGATATAACTGCTGGTCGGGCTTGTTGCATCACCTGTCGCTTCAATGTTTGTCATCAGCAGTGATTCGACACCATGCTCATCTCTGGTCTGCAGGTATTGCAACAACTCCTTGCTGGCATGTCTTGGGCCACGGCCAAGACCGGGAAGAATGATGCAGTCATACTCAAGCCCCTTGGATTTGTGCATTGTCAGGATTTCGACATGATCGCCTGCATCAGGATCTGCGGGTGCATAGAGTTCGTTGAGTGCTTCGTCAAACTGCTGCGGATCTTCAATACGTCCAGCTGATTCGAGTGACTCCAGGGTGGAAAAGAAGACCTCAACCGCGAGCAGATCACGACCACTCTGCAGGCTGTCGCGCCCACCCAATGCCAGCCATACAGCCTCTGTTGATTCGCGCAATGTGAGCCTGCCTGCATGTTGCAGAGAGGCTGAGATGATCGCGTTGAAACGTGTGAGTCGCTGTGTTCCGTCATCAGATAGCAGGCTGGTATCAATGCTCTCCAGGCATGGCCACAAGGGACCGCTCTCGATTGTATTGGCCAGCTGGTAGAGATCGCTGAGGAGTAGCCCACACCAGGGAGAACGCAGCAGGCTCATCCAGGCAACCCGGTCGCCGAAATGGTGAAGCGCGCGTACCAGTGAACAGAGATCACCGATTACCGGCAGGGTGTTAAGGCGTTCTGTCTCCGTCACCCGAAAGTCGATCGATGCAGCACGCAGGGCAGGGATGATGGCCTCGAGATGTGAGCGTGAGCGCACCAGGATGGCGATTTTCAATTCATCCGGTGTTGACTTGATGATGTCCACGACCTTCTGTGCTTCTTCCTGCTTTGATGCGCTGCTGGCCGGATGAACAGAGACTTCTCCGGCAAGTCCCTCTTCGACAAAACTGACTGAACTGCTGTAGGGAACCGCACCGAGGTTGCTGTCGGGCTGGGCAGGAAAGCAGGCAGGAAAGGCCTGGTTGACCCATTCGACGATATTGTGATGTGAACGAAAATTAACCTTCAGGGACAGTTGCTGCAGCTGAATATCACCAATGCCGTTGACACAGGCATCGAGATAGAGGCCGACATCGGCTTCACGGAAACGGTAGATTGACTGCATCGGGTCGCCAACACAGAAGAGTGTTCTGCCATCGTCAGGCTGCCAACCTGCTGTAAGTTTTTCAAGAAGCTGGTACTGGCCGTGGGAAGTGTCCTGGAATTCATCGACCAGCAGATGCTGGATGCGTTGGTCCAGCATCAGTGCGAGATCGGTTGGGTCGTCGCTATTGCCAAGCGCATCGTGGGCGCGAAGTGCAACTTCAATATGATCAACTTCACCACGTTCACCGAAGATGACTTTCAAGTGTGCGGTTGCAATTTTCAGCAGCTCTGCCAGGGCACTGAGCAGGTGCCAGTCGTCATCACTGTAGGATGCTGCCGGCAGTTTTCTGAGCTGAGTGATGGCATGCAAGAGTTCAGGTTGCTGTCTGATCTGATCAAGCAGTGCCATGAAGGTTTTTTTCTCTTCTTTGTAATCTGGCGGGAAGCCAATGGTGATAGTTGCCTGCTTTCTCAGGGTGTCGCCACTTTTAACCAGGACGAGTTCGGCAAGTGCCTGCCAACGGGAGATTTCGTCAGCAACCGGCAGGGGGGTGTCTGTCTGCTCCAGGTAGCAGCTCCAATCTTGTTGCGGTTTGTTGTTGGCCTGCAGTTGTTGTGCCGAGAAGTGAGCCTGTTCGACCAGCTGGGGAATGATGTTGTTCGTATCAGCTTTGACAAGTTGTTCAAGTGCATCAAGCACCAGTTTCTCAAGGGTCGATTCAAGCAGTTGTCTCTGTTGTTGATCCGTACCCGCTGCGATAAGGCGCAGCCACTGGTCACGCTTGCCAAGCATTCCTGCCAGCAGTTCCTCTACTTTATTGAAATTGTTGTCGAGGTGAATCAACAGTTCAGCAACAGTTTCAGACCACTCGTTCCTGCTCTCGATTTCGAGCAGTGTGTTACGCGCTGCTTCTCTGTAGAGTGGCATTGCCCTGTCAGTCGGGGAGAGTGCGCCACCGCTTTGTGACAGCATTGGCATCATGCGTACCAGCTGGGATGTCAGCGAGTCGATCGTCTGAATGCGCAGGCGCCCGGGATTGTTTCTCAGCTGCCAGCCCTCCTGCTCATCACGTTTTGATGCCTCGCGCGCGATCTTCCACAGCTGCTGTTCGTGATCCTGCTCAGGCATCTCGCCAGTTGCAAGCTTGAACGCATCCATGATGCGATTGCGCATCTCGGCTGCAGCCTTGCGCGTGAAGGTGATGGCGATAATCTCTTCCGGCTGTTGTGCAATTGCCAGAAGTTTGAGGTAACGCTGGATCAATAGCGTGGTTTTTCCGGAACCAGCCGGTGCCTGCACGATAAAAGAGCGACTTGTATCCAGAGCATCCCGGCGTTGCTCATGATCTGCAATCCGCTTGCTCATGACGCGTCCTCTTCTTCAAGAGAGAATCTCTCTGTATCCGCTTTGCGGCACAGTGAGTCGAGTTCACAATATCGGCAGGCCTGGGGTGAAGGTGTTGGATCGGCCCTGCCGTGTACGATTTCACTGGCGATATCATGCAGGGAGAATTTCCAGGTATCGAGTAGCGCTTGCCATTCTTCGACCTCTGCAGTTTTTGAGCCGAGCATGGACTTGTCTTCGGCAAGGCCTCGCATTTCGCATTTGCCGCTACGTACGTAGGCAAGCACAGCTGCACAGATTTCGTGTTTCGACTGGGTAGCATAGATCGGTAGCTGGGGTTCTCCCGGGCGTTCATTTTCCCAGCCCGGGTTGGCGTGCTGACTGCTCTTGTAATCAATTACGGCATTGCAGCCATTCTCGAGTTTATCGATACGGTCAATGCGGATGTTGAATGAGAGCCCGGCCAGTTGCGCCTGGTGCCTGGCTTCACACTCAATCACACTGAAAGGAGGGCGCTGCTTTTCCAGTTCGAGCCATTGTATTAGCAGCCGTTCAAGACGCTTTTGTTCAAGCTGTGCCATGCGCTTTCCGGCATGCAGATCAAGATTGTGTTTTCCAGCGGCGTGGGCAACGCTGGCAGTGACCATGTGTCGGCATGTCTCATCATCGCACTTATGCAGGCGCTTGCTGTTTTGCAGCTGTTTCCAGAGGATCTCAAGCGCATCGTGCAGCAGCGTGCCTTTCGTACCAGGATCAATCCCCGGTGCTGTTTCCTGTGGTTTTCTTGCATGCAAGCGGTGACGTGCAAAGGCCTGAAACGGGCATTGCGACTGGTCGCGAATCACTGCAACACCGCCATGGATAACATGCTCTCCAGCGGTATCGATTTTTGGTGCCTTGTTATCAGCCAGAGACTCCAGCTTTATGCTTTCAGTGTTCTGAAACAGCGGGTGCTGATATTTCACATCTGCAGCCAGAGGCAGGTCAGCCACAAGATTGCTTGGTAGCAGTTCACTTTCACCATCGATCTTTGCATGGCTGAAAATGACATGCGGAGCAGCGCAGCGCAGGCGTTCTGTTACTTTCTCAGCGATGTGCAGTTCACGTGCAGCGCTGCTGCGAGGCATCATCTGTTCGCGCTGTAATTGCAGTGGCAGCATCGGATTCGGTTTTGGCGCGGGAGGCCACTGGTCAAGCGTCATGCCCGTCACCCACAAGGCATCAAAATTCTGGCCACCTGCTTCCAGCAGTCCCATGACCTGGATTGGCGCATCACCTGCCTGGTGATGGAAGGGAGTTTCGCGTGCCATTTGAGTGAGTCGTTGCAGGGCATGCTGGCCACTGGCGGGTGGGCTAATCCGGTCAAGGCGACTGAAGCTGTCGAGTAATTGACTGAAACTTTCGCGTGCCAGGTATTCACGCTGGTTGAGAGTCTGTTCACCAGGCCATCCTGCGATTCCCAGAATGTCGACAAAGCGTTTCGCGAGAGCGGCGTGGGAAAGCTGTTTAGGATCACCCGGCAGCAATTTCAGTTGTTGCAGTCGTTCTGCAAGCCGATGGGTCTGCAACTCTTTTGCTGTCCAGTTTGAGAGTTGTTCCAGTGAACAATCGAGTATGCCGCGTTCCCGCAGTTGCAGATCAAGAGTTGCAAGGTGCATAGACTCGCTGTTGTATTCACCAAGGAATCGCGAATGCAGCAGGCGGGTGATGTCACTGCTGTTAAGGCGCCCGTAACAGAGTTGCAGCATCAGCAGGGCGTCCCTGATGATAGCCTGATCCGCAAGGGGCTGGCCGAGGGTGATATTGAAGAGCCGCTGTTGATCGGAATCATCCTGCACAATTCGTTCGGGGTGCAGGTGGTAACGGAAAATACGAGCGGCCTGTTTACTGCGCTGCTGCAGGTCAAGAATGACAACACCAATGCGTGCATCAGGATTGTTCTGCAGCTCGCGACTGGCCCACGCAGCAGCTGCCTCGACTTCCTGTTCAGGGGTGGCACAGGCAGTGATACAGGCTTTGCCCTCCTTGCCGATCTGTTTCAGTTCATACAGTTCGCAACCCCGGGTTTCCAGTTGTGTCAGGAAGGTGTGTTGCAGGGGCGTGTAGTCATCAAAACCGGCAAGGACCAGTTGTTCAGGAACGGCAATGTCATCATGAATGTATGCATCGAGGAGTAGTGCGGGAATACGGCTGTGGCTGATGACGCCGTTGTCATCACAGCGGCGTTTAAATGACTCCATCCACTCGAGCAGCAGGCGGGTCTCCGCTTGCCACATGAACTCTTCCAGCGAGGATCCGTCCAGTTGCCAGTCGTTCAGTGTTTGCCAGGCATTTGCAGCATTGGCTGCAGCAACAGTCGGCCGAAGCAGGATATGATCAGATGACTGTTTTTGATTCCAGTCAGCAGCGATCTCTTCCCACAGCAGTTTTTCCTGCAGCGCAGAGAGTGGCATTGCGGCTGTTTTGCCATTTGCAATCAATTGCTGGTATTGCTGCATCAGCCAGGCTTGCCATGGGAGCAGTTCAATACTCGCCCATGCGCTTGCTTCTTGCTGCGCAGCAAAATCTTGCTCAAGTTGGCGTGCCAGGCGTTTGTTGACTGTGATAACGCTCGTGCCGCGGCGCAGCATTTCGAACAATTCTGGCGAGTGGAGAGGTTTCAACAGGTTTCCTTGATCTATCCGGTTGTTGGCTTAAGACTTTATATAACCATACATTATTGGCAGCTCAAATCATGAGCCCCAGTGAATTTTATATGCATAAAAGGATTTTGGTATGGGTTGCAGCGAAGTGATTGTGTTAGTTTTTGTCAGGTTTTCGATAATATCAAATTAATTTCAGGAGGCACCGCCATGATTAAACCGGTCGGTTCAGACGAATTACAACCACGTTATGTCTATGACCCGGATACGCATCACGCGCTCACTCACGAGGCAGAGTCTCTGCCGTCAATCGTAGTCAGTTCACAGGCAGCTGCGAATGCCGTGATGATGGGTTCTGGTTATTTCAACCCTCTGCAGGGCTATATGAATGTCGCTGACTCTGTCAGCTGTGCAGAGACCATGCAGATGACTTCCGGTGCTTTCTTCCCGGTTCCTGTTATGTGTTTGGTTGAGAACACAGATGCTATCGGTGATGCAAAGCGTATTGCGCTGCGTGACCCTAACGTTGAAGGCAACCCGGTTCTCGCAGTGATGGATATCGAAGCTGTCGAGACTGTCAGCGATGAGCAAATGCAGAGCATGACCGCGAGTGTTTACGGTACAGATGATCCTGAGCACCCAGGCGTTGCTGCTTTCAATTCGCAGGGCCGTGTCGCACTTTCGGGTCCGATCCAGGTGCTGAATTTCTCTTACTTCATAACCGACTTCCCGGATACTTTCCGTACCGCTGTCGAGATTCGTAACGAGATTGCAGAGCGTGGCTGGAAGAAAATTGTTGCTTTCCAGACCCGTAACCCGATGCACCTCGCTCACGAAGAGCTGTGCCACATGGCGATGGATCGTCTCGGTTGTGATGGCCTCGTCATCCACATGCTGCTGGGTCAGCTAAAGCCGGGTGATATTCCTGCACCGGTTCGTGATGCTGCTATCCGCAAGATGGTTGAGCTCTACTTCCCACCGAATAGTGCAATGGTCACAGGTTACGGTTTCGACATGCTCTATGCTGGTCCACGTGAAGGCGTGCTGCACGCTTACTTCCGCCAGAACATGGGTGCGACGCATTTCATTATCGGTCGTGACCACGCTGGTGTTGGTGACTACTATGGTGCTTTCGATGCGCAAACCATCTTCGATGAGCTGCCAGAGGGCGCACTGGAGATTGAAATCTTCAAGGCTGACCACACTGCATGGTCCAAGAAGCTCAACAAGGTTGTGATGATGAGCGAAGCGCCGGATCACGAGAAGGATGACTTCGTACTGCTGTCTGGTACCAAGGTACGTGAAATGCTCGGACAGGGCATTGCTCCACCAAAAGAGTTCTCACGTCCGGAAGTTGCCAAGATCCTGATCGACTACTATCAGTCAATCAACTGATCTCAAGCAGTTGTAGCTTGATCAAGCCCGGCTTTCGCCGGGCTTTTTTTGTGTTTATGGACGACACTACTCCTGTACCCGAAAAAAAGCTGGATTCTCCGTCAGTGGCGTCAGTGCGTAGCGCAGAGCATCACAGGAGAAGTGAAAAGCTGTTTGAGTGATCGAAGATCGCGAGTTCTTTTCACGCTGTGATGATCAAGTTACACGCGATCAGGTGCCAATGAGGAGCTGTTTCTTTGCCTACCTTCTTGTCAGTACAAGAAAGTAGGGTGGGTGCGCGCCACCGCGCGCTTTCAACATTAAATCCGACGCGAAGCGTCACAAACGAACAGACCCCGGATCAAGCCCGGGGTGACGATGTTGATCAACGACTGACAACTGATAACTGTTTTTTTGCGTGAAACGAGCGAGTCGATTATCCTTTGCCGCTGACTGTTACTGAGGATATTCAATTGGAAGCGGATTTCTGGGTTGAGCGTTGGAAGAATAACCAAATCGGGTTTCACCAAGAGACCATCAACCGGCATCTTGAGGAGTACTGGCGTCATCTCGATGTTCCCAAGGGATCGACTGTATTTGTCCCCCTGTGTGGCAAGAGCCTCGACATGCTGTGGCTTGTCGATCAGGGTTACCGTGTCCTGGGTGTTGAGCTCAGCCACGCGGCTGTCGAGAGTTTTTTCAAAGAGAATAGTCTCGATGTCGAGGTGACTGAGGAGAATGGGCTGCGCCTGTGGAAGGGAGAGCAGATTTCCATCTATGAGGGTGATTTCTTTTCTCTTACGAAAGAGCAGCTCTTCGGTGTCAGCGCGGTTTTTGACCGTGCTTCACTCATCGCCCTGCCTGACTGGATGCGCTGTGATTATGTCGATGGCCTGAAAAAGTTGCTCAAACCAACGACCGGGATGCTTCTGATCACGCTTGTGTACGACCAGGACGAAATGCAGGGTCCGCCATTCTCTGTGAGTGCTGAAGAGGTAGGACAGCTCTATAAAGGTTGGTGTGATCTCGAGGAGATTGCCAGTATCGATGCCCTGGCAGAAGAGCCCGGCTTCATGAAGAAGGGGCTGACCAGCCTGCAAGAGAAGGTGTTTACTCTCTCGGTTCGCTGACTATTGAACCCAGTTCGTATAGCGCTTCCAGTAGTTCAATAACAGTTTCCTGCTGCAGCCATGGTGCAAGATCATTGCCTGTCAGTGACTCACTGTTGCACAGCATGCTGGCAAACTCTGCCAGTTCGAGGGGAAGCTGGAATGATTCACCATCAGCATAGAGGGTGATGCCGTTATCAGCTCTGCGGTAGAGCAGATGGCTGACACCATGTCGCTGTATTCCTCTTTCAGCAATCACAGCTAGATCGCAATCACTCTCCGGCAGATCCGGGTAGAGGTGCGGTTTTGGTTCTGATAAGTAGCAGCCCAGCCATTCGGCCATTGCCTCTTTGCCCTGCGGTATTGCACTGTTCAGGCACTCGATGAGGCTGTCGATATCGTCAGGGCTGATTTCCGCTGCATTCTGTGGATTGATAATCGGGCGTTGCGGATCACTGAAACGCTCAGCCTGCCCGGTTTCCAGTAGGTGCCCGACCCAGCCTTCGAGCAAATCGTGGGATGTCGGGGCGCGGAAGCCGACTGATGCGGTTATGCACTCTCCCTCGGCTACTCCCCAGTGTGCGACACCGGGTGGAAGATAGAGAATATCGCCTGGTTCCAGCAGCCACTCCTGTTCGGTTTCAAACTGCCTGAGGATGCGCAGGTCAATATCAGGCAGCAGGTTGTCGTTTTCGATCGCATTTGTATCGATTTTCCAGCGTCTTTGCCCGTGTGCCTGGATCAGAAAAACATCATATTCATCGACATGAGGCCCCACAGAACCCTGGTCGGCGGCATAGCTGATCATGATGTCATCGATGCGCCAGCGAGGAATAAAATGGAACAAATGCAGTATTGAAGTCAGCTGCGGGAGGTGTTTGTCCATATCCTGAAGCAGCAATGTCCAGCGGGATTCCCCGAAATCCTTGTCAAAACCGCTCTCAAAAGGTCCTTCTTCGAGTTGCCAGAATGGAGCTGATGCCAGTTCCCGTACAATGCGTGATTCGACAGCATCATTTTCGGCCAAACTGTATAGCTCTGATTTACAAGGGATTTTATCAGTATCGAGAGCATTTCTGATTAACAGGGGAGATTGTTGCCAGATCTTCCCGAGAAAATAGTCTTCGGAAATGCTTGCCGGGAGTCTGAGCATTCTGATTCTCGCTTAATCAGCTATTGAGTTTGTATGAAATTACCATATACTTACCAGATAGAGTACAGGAGTGGCGGGAGCAAATCTGTATTTCAGAGCGCTTGTGCACTGTAACTCTTGTCATGTCATCATATTTGTCATGGAAAAATTGTTGGCGTATGTTGGAACTTGTTGTATGATCCTAATCGCCATGAAGAAAATTATGAGCGTCTAATACCGAAATCAAGGGGAGTATTATGTCTCAGTTTAAAAATAAATTTGCAGCAATCGCAGTTTTGACTGCTGGTCTCGCTGCTATGCCAGCAAGTGCTGCAGAGTACCTGTCAGATTCACAGGGTGAAGTTGTTAAGAACGCATACGATGAGTGTTGGGAAGTATCTTACGGTCTGCCCACTTGTGGACAGAAAATCACCTTCCAGGGTGTACTGTTCGATTTCAACAAGACCAACATCAAGCCTGAGTTCGCTGCACAGCTGAACGATCTGGCTGGTAGCCTTTCAGGTGGTTTCGGTAGCATGGTTATCGAAGGTCACACTGATAGCGTCGGTTCTGACTCTTACAACCAGGGCCTGTCACAGCGTCGCGCTGACTCTGTAGCAATCTACCTGGCTGGTCAAGGTCTGGATCGCGGTAGCATGACTTCCGTTGGCATGGGTGAGTCTAGCCCGGTCAAGCCTAACGATACTGAAGAGAATCGTTACCAGAACCGTCGTGTTGAGATCACTATCAAGTAAGATAGCGAGATGACATGAGGCAGAATTTTCTGCCAACGAAAAAGCCGCGCATTGCGCGGCTTTTTTGTGCCTGGGGAAAAGTGTGCCACACACGAAATAGGGGACAGACCATGATTTTTCGCTAGAAAAACGTGGTCTGTCCCCTATTTTCTCCTGGTCTGTCCCCGGTTTTCGATCGCGGCGAGGCGCCGCAATCCAGTTTAAATCGCGCGCGCCTGCTCTTCAGCATTGCCGATATAGCTGGCTGGCGTCATTTGCAGTAACGTCTGTTTTGCATCAGCGGGAATATCCAACTTCTCGATAAAGGCCTGCATATCAGCCTGGGTGAGACGATGGCCGCGAGTCAGTTCCTTGAGCTTCTCATAGGGTTTTTCGATGCCATAGCGGCGCATGACTGTCTGTATTGGCTCAGCCAGTACTTCCCAGTTGGCATCCAGGTCATCGGCCATGCGTGCTGCATCTGCTTCCAGCTTGGAGATGCCGCGCAGAACTGATTCCAGGGCAATCACGGTGTGACCGATACCGACTCCGAGATTACGTAGCACAGTCGAATCAGTCAGGTCTCGCTGCCAGCGAGATACGGGCAGTTTTTCGGCGAGGTGATGCAGAATCGCGTTAGCGATGCCGAGATTGCCTTCGCCGTTTTCGAAATCGATCGGGTTGACCTTGTGCGGCATGGTTGAGGAACCGACTTCACCGGCTTTTGTTTTCTGCTTGAAATAACCGATAGAAATGTAGGACCAGATATCGCGGCAGTAGTCGATAACGATGGTGTTGTATCTCTGTATGGCATTGAACATTTCGGCGATGTAATCGTGCGGTTCAATTTGGGTTGTGTAGGGATTCCAGTCAAGTCCGTTGGATTCAACAAAAGCCTGTGCAAAGGCCGTCCAGTTTTTCTCCGGATAGGCTGACAGGTGTGCATTGTAGTTGCCCACAGCACCATTGATCTTGCCACGCAGGGCAATGGCTGCAATCTGGTCTCTCTGCAGCTGCAGGCGGGCGACCACGTTGGCCATCTCCTTGCCGAGAGTAGAAGGGGAGGCAGGCTGGCCATGCGTCCTGCAGAGCATCGGAACGGCAGCGTGTTCGTGCGCCAGCGCCCTGATCTCATCGATGACCCTGTCGGCTGTTGCCAGCAGTTGTTCACGTCCGTCACGCAGCATCATGGCGTGACACAGGTTGTTGATATCTTCCGATGTACAGGCAAAGTGGATGAATTCATTGACCGCCATCAGTTCTGCTGAATCGGCAATTCTCTCTTTGAGGAAATACTCAACCGCCTTGACGTCGTGGTTGGTAGTGCGCTCGATCTCCTTGACGCGTGCAGCATCTGACTCGGAAAAATTGTCGATGATGCTTTCAAGCAGTTGGTTGGTTTCACTGCTGAATGCAGGTACTTCACTGATTTCGGCATCGTTAGAGAGAGCCTGCAGCCAGCGGATTTCAACAATTACGCGGTAGCGTATTAATCCAAATTCACTGAATACCTGTCTTAACGGCGCAGTTTTGCTGCCATAGCGTCCATCAACGGGTGAAATTGCGGTCAGGGATGAGAGTTCCATACGGCTTGTGCATTCGAGAGTGAGACAAGCAGATAATTATACAGGGCAGGCTCTACTTATCCCAGCGTTTGAAGCGTTTCCTGCAATAGTCGAGGAGTTCGTTGTAATCGCGAAAGTGGTAGATGAAGTGTTTGCTGGCGGGTTCATCATATTCACACCAGTCATTTTCATAGTCTCGGCAAATCTGCGGACGTGTTTCGTAGATGCCACAGAGGCCATCAGGCTGCAGAAACTGGCATGTACCTGTGTAGAGCAGGTACCAGCCGCTGTCATCCTTGTAGGCTTCAACGCCTTCATGGGCCACTTGCCACAAGAGGTGCTCGAAATCACTCTTGGAGCGCATGGTGCCAAGTGCCTCTGTGGTATAGGAGCAGCACTTGCCTTTGCAGAGAAAGCACTTGTTGTCGTTTGTCTGGCTCATTGGTCGTGAGTAGTGGAAAAGGTTAACTGTCTGCTAATGACTTGTACGTTTCACCTTGAACCTCAACTGTTGTTGCGTCTGCGCCCCTGACCACCTCTGCCTCGACCGCCACCACTTGAGTTTCTGCCTCTGCCTCCGCCGCGATTGCCGCCACGGTTAGAGCCATGCATCGGTTTCCTGCGTTCAGTTCTGACGCGACTGCCAGGATCGACTTCAGCAAGCAGTTCTGCAGGAGGCATGGTGACATCGAGTTTCTGCTCGATGTAGGTTTCGATATCCGGAAGTGCCATGGCATAGGACTCACATACGAAACTGATGGCATCACCATCGCTGCCGGCACGTGCTGTACGTCCGATACGGTGGACATAGTCCTCGGGATCATCCGGCAGGTCGTAATTGATAACGTGCGAAACATCTTCAATATGCAGTCCGCGTGCTGCAACGTCAGTAGCTACAAGTACGGAGAGCTCGCCATCCTGAAAGCGTTTCAGTAGGGCCAGGCGTTTCTTTTGAGGTACGTCTCCCGAGAGAATGCTTGCCGGAAAACCATTGCCTTCAAGAAATCCCCAGATGATATCCGCAGCGCGCTTGGTGTTGACGAAAACGATCGCCCGATGTTCCTTAAATGATCGTAACAGACCGATCAACAGCGGAATCTTCTCGTCATTGGCGACCATGTAGCCTTTCTGACGGATGCGATCTGCTGTGAGTGTGTCGGATTCGACCTTGATCTGGGTCGGATTGTTCATATGTTCGTAGGCAAGTTCTGTGACACGGTAACTGAGCGTCGCAGAGAACATCAGGCCGAGGCGCTCTGCCGGTGGTGGTGTGCGCCTGATGAGGTAACGGATGTCCTTAATGAAACCCAGGTCGAACATGCGGTCAGCCTCGTCCAGTACGACGACTTGCGTGGCTTTTAGATCAAATACTTTCTGCTTGAAGTAATCGATCAGGCGTCCTGGAGTACCGATCAATATATCAACGCCATCTTCCAGGTCCTTGCGCTGTTTTTCATATGCAGTGCCACCAAATACAGCACGAATCTTGAAATTGGTATGTGCTCCCAGCTGCAGGGCGTCCTTGTGAATCTGTACTGCGAGCTCGCGTGTTGGTGCAAGCATCAGGGCGCGGGGCTGGTTTTTTCTGCGATTCTCTTTCGCTGGATGCGTCAGCAGGTGCTGAAAGGTGGCAAGTAGGAAGGCGGCAGTTTTACCTGTACCTGTCTGCGCTTGTCCGGCAATGTCCTGGCCTGCGAGAGCCAGCGGCAGGGTTTCTGCCTGGATGGGTGTGCAGTAGTCGAAACCGGTATCCTTGATGCCTGCTGCAACGCGGGAATCAAATTCAAAGGAGTCGAAACGTGTATCTGTCAGGTGGCTGTCACTCATTATAGGGTGCTCATCATTGTTATTCCTGCATTTCAAGGTCGATTGGCATTCTGGTCGGAGAGTCGATGCAGACCAGCTTGTCGCGGCTGCTTTCGCCCTTCACCAGGGTGACGGCATTTCTCGTCACGCCAAAATCTTTCGCAAGCATCTTGATCAGGTGGCTGTTGGCCTTGCCATCAACGGGGGGTGCCAGAATTTTTACCTTGAACTGGTCACCATGGGGACCTGCATATTCATTTCCTTTCGACCTGGGCAGGATTTTCAGTCTAAGGAACAGCTTGTTATCTTTCCAACGATACCACGCCTCGCTCATCTTTGCAGTATTGGCGGTATACCAAATAGAGCAAACAGGGGCGGCAGGATAAGCATTTTCAGCACTATCAGTCCGATGATGGCCAGCATGGGTGTGAAATCGATACCAGAAGTACCTACGGGAAAGAGTCTTCTGACCGGGTTTGTGACAGTTGCTGCGATTTGAGAAACAAGCTGCTGCAGCGGGTGTCCATGCGTAGCGGGAAACCAGCTCATGATCGCCTGTATGACGATGGAGAAAATAAAAATCGTGAAGAGCAGGGAAACCAGTTGTGGCAGCGCCCATGGGAGTGCGGATAGCAGTGATCCTTGAAAACCGACAATCGCAAGAATTAGTACGCTTTCAATTGTAGTTACTACCCATGCGGCGACCAGCGAGGCGATATCAAGTCCACGGTAGCCGGGTATGAAGCGACGAAACTGCCTGAGCACCGGTGCAGTGAAATTGACAATCATCTGTGAAATCGGATTGTAGAAATCTGCCCTTGTTGCCTGCAGCAGGAAACGCAGCAGAAGCAGCATGGTGTAGAAACCAAATCCGATCTGGATCAGGAATAGCAGCGGTGTAGAGAGATATCCGCCTTCCATTATGCCTGCTCTCCATTGACCTGGCTTGACAGCTCGATAGAGCGGTCACGTGCGGCAGTCAGTGCATCCTCGATGATCTGTTCCAGGCCGCTCTCATTGAAGACTGCAAGCGCTGCGGCCGTGGTTCCTCCGGGAGAGGTGACTTTTTCGCGCAGTACCGAGGGGTCCTCTGGATTCTCCAGTGCCATACGAGATGCACCAAGTGCCGTATGCAGTGTCAGCAGCTTCGCCGAGTTGTGATCCATGCCCATTTTTTCGGCTGCACTGATCATGTGTTCCATGACCAGAAAAAAATAGGCGGGGCCACTGCCGGATACAGCAGTAACGCTGTCCATCATGGTTTCACTGTCAACCCACAAGGTCAGACCAACCGCACGCATGATGGATTCAGCCAGGTTGCGCTGATCTTCATTTGTATTCGGGTTTGCATACAGGCCTGTCGTTCCTGTCTGCAGCATGGCTGGTGTGTTTGGCATGGTACGGATGATGGCAACGTCTTCACCGAGCCATTCTGCGAGGTGTTTGGTCTGGATGCCTGCAGCAATGGAGATGATCAGGGGTTTGCTGTTGCCGACAGCTCCAGCGATGTCTCGCGCAATTTGTGGCAACGCCTGTGGTTTAACTGCGAGAACAACGACGTCAGCCTCGAGTACGGCTGTCCGGTTTTCGTCCAATGTTCTGATTGCGCAGCACTCCTTGATGAAATCAGTACGTTTATGATCCGGATCTGATGCAATGATGTTGTCAGCAGGATAGCCATCTTCGACCAGTCCCTTGATCAGGGCTGCTGCCATGTTGCCGGCGCCGATAAAAGCGATTGTCCGGTTTGTCATAGGGTTTACCTCTCAGATTAAACGTTCGTTTCTTGCTGTAATAATTCTATCAGTCACGTTGACCGAAAATTGCTGTTCCAACACGCACGATGGTTGCGCCGTGGCGGATTGCCTCTTCCATGTCATTCGACATGCCCATCGAGAGAGTGTCGAGATTCAATCCTTTACTGTTGAGTTGCTCAAAAAGCTGCTGCATCTGCGAGAATATACCGGCCTGCTGCTGCAGGTTATTCGTTGGAGCCGGTAGTGCCATTAGGCCCCTCAGCTGTACATTTGGCAGCCTGCTGATCTCTGTAGCGATTGATTCGGTCTCCTGAATGTCAATGCCACCTTTGGATTCCTCGTTGCTGATATTGATCTGCAGGCAGATATTCAGTGGATTTAAATCAGCAGGTCGCTGACTGCTGAGCCTGTGCGCCTGCCTGAGTGAATCAACTCCATGCACCCAGTCAAAATTTTCTGCAATCAGGCGAGTCTTGTTGCTCTGGATCGAGCCGATGTAGTGCCATTCGATAGGAAGATCATGCAGTGCGGTGATCTTCTCAATGGCCTCCTGCACATAGTTTTCACCGAATCGACGCTGACCGGCGTCCCAGGCCTCGCGGATCGTTCCGACAGGCTTCTTTTTACTCACTGCCAGTAGCGTGATTTCATCAGGTGAGCGACCACACCTGAGAGCAGTTGTGTGTATTCTCTCGTTGATTGTCGAAAGGTTGTCAGAAATTCGTGTCATTATCTGTAATAAACATTTGAATTAAAACTCTTCATCTGGCATTTTACTACTCAAGAGTATTGCTTACATACCTAGTGATGCAATGATTGAGCAGGATGTATTTACCGGTTTCAGGGTAACCTGAATTATTTTGACTATAAAGGAAAAAATGGCGAACATGGATATCACAGATCTTCTCACTTTTTCAGTCAAGCAGGGTGCATCCGATGTGCATATCGCTGCCGGGCTTCCACCGATGATCCGTGTCGACGGAGATATCCGACGCATCAACCTCCCTGCGCTTGAGCAGGAAGAGGCGCAGGAAATGATCATGGATATCATGAACGACCGGCAGCGTCGTGAGTATGAAGAGCATCTTCAGATAGACTTCTCTTTCGACCTTCCCAAGGTCTCACGATTCCGTGTCAACGCATTTACCCAGGATCGTGGAAGCAGTGCAGTTTTTCGTCTGATTCCATCCGAGATACTGACACTTGAAGACCTCAACTGCCCTGATACTTTCAAGGATATCGTTAATGTGCCAAGCGGCCTTGTGCTAGTGACCGGGGTAACCGGTTCGGGAAAATCCACAACACTTGCAGCATTGGTTGACTATATCAACAAGGAAAGATACGAGCACATACTGACTGTCGAAGATCCGATTGAATTTGTTCACGAGAGCAAGAAGTGCCTGATCAACCAGCGAGAGGTGCACTCACACGTTTCCAGTTTTGCCGATGCTCTGCGCGCGGCACTGCGTGAGGATCCCGACGTGATACTCGTCGGCGAATTGCGTGATCTCGAGACGATCCGCCTGGCACTGACTGCAGCCGAAACCGGTCACCTGGTATTCGGCACGCTGCATACCAGTTCGGCTGCCAAGACGATTGACCGTGTTATTGACGTTTTTCCGGCAGCAGAAAAAGAGATGGTACGCTCAATGCTGTCAGAATCGTTGCGTTCAGTCATTTCACAAACCTTGCTGAAGAAAAAAGAGGGTGGCCGTACTGCTGCCTGGGAAATTATGATTGCAACCTCTGCGATTCGTAACCTGATTCGAGAAAACAAGGTCCCACAGATGTATTCGGCAATTCAGACAGGGCAGGCGCTGGGAATGCAGACAATGGATCAGCATCTGAAAAAACTGGTTGAGAGCGGGGTCATCAGCAGCGATGTGGCCAGTACCCGAATGATGCACGCTGAAGACTAACCGAGAGGCACACTGATGGATATTACACCACTATTAGAACTTGCAGTGAAACGACAGGCGTCGGACGTTTTCATTGCTGTTGGCCGTCCACCGTCACTGAAAATCAATGACAACATTGAGCCAGTTGGTCAGAAAGAGATTACGATTAGTCAGTCGGAGGCGATTGTCAGTAATATCCTGCCTGATTATCTGAAAGACCGTTTTTTTACCGAACGTGAGGCAAACTTTGCCCATTTCGTTGAAGGTGTCGGACGTTTTCGTGTCAGTGCTTTTTTCCAGATGGACATGGTGTCCATTGTATTTCGTTATATCCAGGCTGATATTCCGAGGTTTGAGGAGCTGGAACTGCCGGATACCCTCAAGGAAATCTCCATGATCCAGCGTGGGCTGGTGCTGTGTGTAGGTGCTACCGATACTGGTAAATCCACCACCCTTGCGGCGATGGTCGGGTATCGCAATCACAACACCCATGGACATATACTGACAGTTGAGGATCCGGTTGAGTATATCCATACGCACGATGGCTGTATCGTCAACCAGCGCGAGGTTGGCGTTGATACCGAGTCATTCGAAATTGGCCTGAAAAACAGCCTGCGACAGGCACCTGATGTCATCCTGATCGGTGAGATTCGTTCGCGAGAAGTTATGCAGCATGCCATCACCTTTGCAGAGACGGGACATCTGTGTATCGCTACACTTCACGCAAATAATGCCAACCAGGCACTTGACCGTATTATTAACTTCTTCCCCGAAGAGCGCCGCAACCAGTTGTTGCTGGACCTCTCTTTCAACTTGCACGCGATTATCGGTCAGCAACTGATTCCAAGAATCGACGGTGGTGAACGCATGGCCGTTTGTGTTGAACTGCTGTTGAGAACACCCTACATGATGGATCTTATTCGTAATGGTGAAATCCATGACGTTAAGGACCTGATGAAGCGCTCGGAAGAGCAGGGCATGGTCACATTCGACAAATCGCTGGTAAACCTCTACCAGAAAGGCACAATCAGTTACGAGGATGCCTTACGTTTTGCTGACTCATCCAACGAGGTGAGGCTGATGATCAAACTTTCAGCTGAAGCGAGTGGCAACCCCCTTGAATCGGGTGCTGATGAACAGTTCCAGCTTGAAAAATCAGATGACGATGAGGAAGATGAGGGCTTTTTAAAGTAAGCAGGAGAGTGATCTCATCCAGTATTGAGATTGAATAAAGCAAGACCGGAGCAGAGTTGCTCCGGTCTTTTTTTTCAGGATTCAGAGAATACCAGGCGTCCGTCAAACACCGGGCCGTCGACACAGACACGTTTCATTTGTACGCCACTGTCGCTTTCGACAGGTACAACACACCCGGCGCAGCCGCCTACTGCACACGCCATGAACTCTTCCAGTGATGTCTGAACATTGACATCGAATTCACGCGCCAGGTCGACCACGGCCTGCAGCATTGGATGGGGTCCGCAGCTGTAGATAGTCGTATCGTCCAGTTCCTCTCTTGTCCGTTGTGCGAGATAGTTGCGAGCCACATCGGTCACATAGCCTTGCTGGCACCCGGCATAACCTTGCAGGCTGGCGAGTCTCGATGCAATGCCCCAGTCGTCCAATAGCGGCATTGCCGCGATGACTCCCTCGTCCATGCCGTCAACGATATGTTGTGAGGGTTTGGGAGTGAAAGGGAATGGAACCTCGGATCCAAGTACTGCAAAACAACTATGGCCATCAAGATGACGCAGTTCATCAGCAAGAAAAATCATCGGTGGCATGCCGACGCCTCCGCCAATCAGGAGTGAACGCCCCGATTCGATTTCAAAACGGTTACCGATGGGCCCCATGATGCTGATGTTTTCACCTGCCTGTCGCTGCGAAAGCAGTGACGTGCCCTGGCCGACGCGTTTATAAAGGAAATCTACCCACCCCTCTTTAACCGAGACACGCATGATGGAGATGGGGCGTCTCAGCGGCTGCAGTGGATCGACCTGCAGGTGGGAAAACTGCCCGGGCTTGGCTTCAGCTGCACACTTTGGTGCGTGTACACGCATAACGAACTGCTCACCTTCATACTCTTCGTGCGACAGGATGAGTGCATCTTCAACGAAGATGGTATCGCGATGATTTTTCATTTGCATAGGGAATCGTGTTAACTGGTGTAGGTCATTCGACCTTCAAAAAATGTATGTTTGATTTTACCGAGGAAGCGCCAGTCATCAAAAGGCGTATTCTGTCCTTCGCTGAGCATTTCATCAGCCTTGAATTGCCAATTGCATTCTGCATCGTAGAGACATAGGTCAGCCTCCTGGCCAACAGCAAGCTTTCCCATCGGCAGGCGTGCAATCCTGGCCGGCCCGGCGATCAGCAGTTCAAGTGCACGTTGCAGGGTAATAATATTCTCATCGACCAGTTTCAGCGTCAGTGGAAACAGCGTTTCCAGTCCGGAAAGCCCTGGTTCTGTCGAGGGGAAGGGCGCCATTTTGGCATCCGGTTCGTGTGGTTCATGTGCCGAGCAGATTGCCGAGATGGTTCCATCGGCAATTCCCCGGCGCAGGGCATCACGATCTTCCTGAGTGCGAAGAGGTGGCAGCAGGTGGCAGTTGGAATTGAATTCGTCAACATCCAGTTCAGTCAGGTGAAGCTGGTGAGCTGCGACATCGGCCGTGATTGGCAATCCTTCCGATTGTGCTGTAGCAATCATATCAACAGCAGCTGCTGTCGAAATTTGCTGCAGGTGGAGTTGTGCACCCGTAAAGCGAGCCAGTTCAATCATGCCTGAAACGGCTATACATTCAGCACTTGACGGGATGCCAGGGAGTCCAAGTCGAGCTGACACCTTGCCCTCGTGAGCAATGCCGTGATTGGCGAGTTCGTGATCGAGCGGCTGCAGAAACAGCGGGATATCCCAGGTTGATGCATACTCCATCGCTCGCCGCAGCACCAGGCTGTTGGCAAGAGGAAAGCGTGCATTGCTGATCGCGATACAGCCACCGGTGACCAGTGCCGCCATCTCTGTCAGGCGGTTGCCCTCGAGTCCGACTGTCATGGCACCGGTCGAGAGGACGCGACTGTTGGCGCTCATTTTTGCCCGGCGCCGGATGAGTTCGGCAACTGCAGGAGTATCGATAACGGGTGACGTATCAGGTGGGCAGATCACGGTTGTAACCCCGCCACGTGCAGCAGCCCGGGTTTCGGAAACAATAGTGCCTTTCTTCTCATCGCCTGGCTCGCGCAGTCTTGCGTTGAGATCGATAAAACCGGGAACCAGGGTTAGCCCTGAAGCGTCAATTTGTCTGTCGGGAGTGAAGTCATCCGGTGCTTCACCTATCGCGTAGATGCTTCCATCGGCGATGTGTAGATCACCTGTCTGGTCAAGACCGGTTTGCGGATCAAGAAGGCGTGCCGCTGTGATGCTGATGCGTTCGCTTTTCATGCGCTTTCTCCACCCAGTGCGCGTGGGTTCATTGCCATTGCCATGACGGCCATTCGAATCGCAATACCATTGCTGACCTGCTCAAGGATGACGGACTGCGGGCCATCTGCAACTTCCGACTCGATTTCAACTCCGCGGTTAAGCGGGCCCGGATGCATCACTATGGCATCGGGACTGGCCAGTTTCATACGTGCCTGGGTGACACCGAAGCGCTGAAAATACTCCTGTTCAGAAGCGAGCAGGGCGCCGTTCATACGCTCTTTCTGCAGTCTCAGCATGATGACGACATCGGCATCTGTAATGCCTTCCTCGAGATCGTGAAAGACATGTACGCCAAGTGACTCACGTGCATCGTGCGGTAGCAGTGTTTTCGGTGCGATAACGCGTACCTCGGAAACACCGAGAGTGTTGAGAGCAAGAATTTGTGAGCGTGCGACCCGTGAGTGAAGTATGTCACCGATAATGGCGACCTTCAGCGGTGTGAAATCTCCTTTCATCTGGCGAATGGTAAAGACGTCGAGCATCGCCTGTGTCGGGTGGGCATGTCTGCCGTCACCGGCGTTGATTACGCTGACTCCGGGGCGTGCATGTTGTGCAATAAAATGCGCAGCACCACTGTCGGCGTGTCGAATCACGAACATGTCGACATGCATCGCTTCAAGATTGCGCAATGTGTCCAGCAGGGTTTCGCCCTTGGCTGTGGCAGAGACGCTGATATTCAGGTTGAGTACGTCGGCAGAGAGACGCTTTGCAGCCAGTTCGAAAGTTGTTCTTGTGCGTGTGCTGTTTTCAAAAAAGAGGTTGGCAACAACCTTGCCGCGCAGAGCCGGCACCTTTTTTACACTGCGGTCACTGACATTGAGAAATGATTCTGCAACATCGAGAATTGAGACGAGGTGTTCCCGTTTCAGGCCGTCGATAGTAAGGAAGTGTTTCAGGCTTCCGTTGTCATCGAGTTGCAGATTGGCTGAATTCATGGCGCGGATTATCTCATTGTCGTGACCCGATGACCAGTTCCATATCATCCTCGCCGGTCAGCTTGATCTGTTCGTTGGATGTGAGGGTGACTTCCAGGCCAATGATATCGGCCTGTACCGGCAGTTCTCTGCCGTCACGGTCAACCAGTGCGGCGAGCGTAACCGACGCAGGGCGCCCGTAATCAAATATCTCGTTGAGTGCGGCACGAATGGTGCGGCCTGTATGGATAACGTCATCTACCAGCAGGATATGGCGGCCATCGATATCAAAGGAAATCTGTGATGGTTTGACTTCCGGGTTGAGACCGATCTGGCTGAAATCGTCACGGTAGAAAGCGATATCCAGGGTGCCCAGCGGTTCTGTTATACCCAGCTTTTCGTGCAGTGCCTCTGCGACAAGGACACCACCTGTTCGTATTCCGATGATGGCGAAATTTTCAAGGTTGCGCTGCTCAGCCAGGGCACGGGTTTTTTGTGCCATGCCGTCGATGACGCTGAGGATGCCTTCGTGCGAGAGAAATGATTGTAATTCCATAATAGTCTACTTTGTCTGTTTTATTGGTTCAGCCAGGTTTCGAGTATCAGGCTGGCAGCTGCTGCATCCAGTTCACCACTCGTTTCGGCATCTGCACCAAGGTGACGTTGTGCCTCGACAGAGGTAAGGCGTTCATCAATCATGTGCACCGGCAGATGAAAACGGCCATTCAGTTGTCTGGCAAAGCGTTTTGCTTTTTCGGCAACCTCTGATTCAGTATCGTCCATATTGTACGGCAGACCAACAACAAGTGCGCCGGGTTTCCACTCATCAATAATTGCGGCAATTCGCACCCAGTCAGGTTTGCTATTGATTGTTTTGACTGTTTCAAGAGGATTTGCCGTACCAGTCAGGGTTTGTCCGACTGCCACGCCGATCCTGACGGTGCCATAATCAAAACCGAGAAGTGTTGATACCGGTTTGTCTGTGCTCATGCGTGACCGGCTTCCGAGCTTAACAGGGAAATATCCACGCCGATCAGTTGCGCAGCTGCAGACCAGCGTTTCTCAACTGGCAGATTGAAAATGATGTCCTTGTCGGCACGCCCGGAGAGCCAGCTGTTTTCAGAGATTTCCCTCTCCAGCTGACCGGCTGCCCAGCCGGCATAGCCAAGTGCCACCAGGCTGTTGCGTGGACCATTGCCTTGGGCAATAGCCTCGAGGATATCTTTCGAGGTGGTGACGCACAGCGCTTTTTCTATCTGCAGTGATGATGCCCAGGTAACAGCATCCCCGTCATGCAGGACGAAGCCCCTGTCTTCCTGTACCGGGCCTCCGAGATAGAGGGAATTTCCGAGGGCTTTTGTGCCTGGCGAGGCTTCGATCTTTAACTGCCCGAACATCTCTTCAAGGGTAATTTCGAGTGGATGATTGATGACAATACCCATGGCACCGTCTTCACTGTGCTCGACAATATAGGTGACCGACTGGAAAAAGTTCTGATCCATCAGTCCCGGCATTGCAATCAGAAAGTGATCCGTGAGCTTGTTCATTCAATTGATCCTCGTTTCAAGAGAGCCATCATCAAGGAAATACCAGGTGCGACTGATAACCAGTTCATCATGCTTTTTTCTGAGTTCTTCATTAAAAGGAGGAAATGGGGCTGACAGGCGGGCAATTTCAAGTGCGGCATCATTGATAACTGAAGAATTGGATGGTTCCTGGAGTTGCACGTCCCGTAGTGTGCCATCCGCTGTGACGGTGATAGTAACCAGCACCTTGCCGGAAGCACCGGCCGGGTAGTAGATCTTGCCGGTGCGCTCAATTTTTCTGCGCCACTGCTCCATGTATTCAGCGTAGATGTGTGCCTTGGTGGAGGCTGAAATAAACCCGCGCTTGGGAATCTTGGCATATGCACGTGTCTTCTCATCGAGTTCTGCGGTAAGACGTTCGATGCGTTTCTGTGTATTGGCAAGCAGCTGTGCCGGTGTCTGCTGTCTTTCCGTGAGCTGGTTTTTGTCGGGCTGCTGACTCACCTGGTCCGGGCGTGGTTTGGAAACAGTCATGATCGGTGTGTCATCCGACCTTGCCATCTCATCCACCTGTGGAGGTGAGTATTCCGCCTTGTTGATAATGTCAGTCTGTATTTCAAAAGGCGCTTCCATGGCATTGCTCTGGGTCGGTTTTTCACGTTCCTGGGTGTTGCCGCTGCCAAGTTGTGACGCGGTTGCGAGGAAGTCTGCAATTTCAGGCTCCTCGGCGTCTGGATTCGGCCTGACCACGGTGATTTCCAGTTTTGTATCGATGGAGGTGTCTGCCGGACTGAAATCGAAATTGAGAACGAGTATTCCGACCGCATGCAGCAGAGTTGCCGCAAGCAGCGTATGCCCAAGGCTGATCCGGTTCCAGTCGATTGTCAGTTCTGAAAAATTACGCATGCTTCTGTAGTGCTAGCTGGCGCCTGCGTATCTCTCTTCGATGGCATCAAACAGGTCTGCACTGATATTGAGGTCAAATTGCGCATCAAGTTCACGGATGCAGGTGGGGCTGGTGATGTTGATTTCAGTCAGGTAATCACCAATGACATCGATGCCGGCAAACAGGATGCCCTGTTCTCGCAGAAACTCTCCGACTGTTGATGCAATTTCCAAGTCGCGTTCACTGAGTGGCTGACCAGCGCCTGTTCCACCGGCAGCAAGATTGCCACGGAATTCATCCTCGCTGGGTATACGGGCGAGAGCATAGGGGGCGGGTTTACCATCAACGATCAGGATGCGCTTGTCGCCAGCACTGATTTCCGGGATGAAGCCCTGTGCCATGATTACACGGCTGCCCCGGTTGGTCACAGTTTCCAGTATGACATTGGTATTGAGATCGCCGTGTTGCAGCTTGAATATCGATTCCCCACCCATGGTATCGATCGGTTTGACGACAATTTCACCGTGCGTTTCGAGGAAGGATTTCAATTCATCAGAATTGCCTGAAACCAGTGCAGGCGTACAGAATTGTGGGAAATGGCTGATCGCAAGTTTTTCGTTGAAGTTGCGCAGTGCTGCTGGAGGGTTTACGACCAGTGTTCCCTCGCTTTCGGCCAGGTCGAGAAACCATGTCAGGGTGATATAACCGATATCAAATGGCGGATCCTTGCGCATCAGTATGGTATCGCATTGCGAAAGTGGTACATGCCGTCCCTCGCCGAAACTGAACCACTCGTTATCGCTGTCGGTGACGCTCAGTGATCTCTGCCTGGCCCATGCCCGGCCATTGACGAGTGAGAGGTCACTCGCCTCCATGTACCAGATTTTGTGGCCACGCCTCTGCGCCTCGAGCAGTATTGCAAAACTGCTGTCCTTGTATCTCTTGATAGACTCAATAGGATCCATCAGGATCCCGACTGACAACTGGGTCAAAACCGTACCTGTATATTGTCTTTAATATCTTTTTATTGTGCCATAGATAGCTACACGGTTGTTGTTCGTGAACACTCCCTGCATGTGCAGAATTTACCTCGTCAAAATAAGGGAGGGAAACGTTTTACCACCGGGCAAAGTCTGTATAATGGCGCAAATTGCCTGAGAACAGCCGCCCAGCGTGGGTCGGCGCCTTCAAAAGAACCGAATGGGAAGCACCTGCTGTGAGTGAACAGGGGAAACAGAATCGCACAGTGATGCTGGTAGATGACAGCCTCACAATCCGTCGCAGTGCGGAACTGCTTTTGACCCAGGCCGGTTTTGATGTGATCAGTGTTGCCGACGGCTTCGATGCGCTTGGGGCTGTGTCTGACCATGTGCCAGATATCATACTCATGGATATCAATATGCCGCGTCTTGATGGCTACCGGGCTTGTCTCCTGCTCAAGCAGAATGCATTAACCTGTGATATACCCATCATCATGCTGTCTGGCTCAAATAGCCCTTTTGACAGGGCGAGAGGAAACCTCGCAGGAGCGACAAGTTTCCTCACCAAGCCTTTTTCCGGCGATGAACTCCTGCGCGAAGTTCGTACACAATTGCCTGCATCCTGAGAGAGTTGACCTGTGTCGAATAAAAAAAGCGGACAATCAGTTTCCTCACCTATTGCACTTCTAAGGAACATGCAACTGGCAGCTCAGGAAAATCCGCTGTTTCAGGTTGAAGTGGAGAGCCGCAGGGAAGCCTTTGTGGGTTTCAGCTTGTGTGGTACCGATTACCTTGCACCTCTCGCTTCAGTTCCTGAAATCATCAGGATTCCGGAAAATTTCGTTCCGGTTCCCGGTGTGAAAAAGTGGATGGCAGGATTGGCAAATGTACGTGGGGCGCTATTACCGCTGGTCGACTTTCAGCAGTTCCTGTGCCAACAGTCGGTTCATCTTTCCAGCGCTGCTCGTGTACTCGTGATTGATCATGCTGATCTTCGCACAGGCCTGATAGTTCCAATGGCACACGGCCTGATCTATCTGGATAGCATGGAGCAACTGACCGGTGAAGGTGAGTCAATTCGGGCAGAGGAACGAGATTGGAAGCTGCTCGACATGGAGTGGCTGGTCACGAACCAGGATTTCCGGCAGGCGGCCACCTGAGAATCAATCACAGTAAACCTAAGAAACAGACTATGAAAAATCAGGAAGAATCACGGGGAATGGTTGTCCCGAACCTGGCAGTACTATTAATCATTGCACTTGCATTGCTGGTAGCAACCCTGGTTCATATTGGCTCGTCAGCATCAGATAACGAGGCTTACCTTTTGAATACGCTCGAGCAACAGCGTGTTGTCGAGGAGTCTTTGCGTCACCTGGATACGGCAGCAAGTGGAGATATGGATGCATTTCCGCTTCTCAGCAGCACTCGCGAAGAGTATGAGCTGCTTCTCGGGGAATTGAAGAACGGAAATTCTGTCACAGGTCTGTCGCCTTCACCTGCAGTGGTGAGAAGCACGTTAAATGAAGTCGAAATAGCATGGCTCGAGATGCGTGGCCAAATCGATGGTTTGCTCAACAGTGAAGAAAAAGTGAGAGAGACATCATCTCTTATCGAAACAACCATGCAGCAGTTCCAGCAGATACAGGAAGGCATCCTGCGTGTTGTCCTCAGACTTGAGAAAATCGCGGCGCCCAAAAACCAGGTCTATCTTGCGATTCACCAGTTGCACGTCACAGAGCGTCTGTTGCGACATCTGGGAGGGCTATTCAATTCAAACGACAGAACGCCAAAGTCGTTCGAAAGTATTGGCCAGGATGCTGCTTCACTCTCCCAGGTGCTCGATGGCATGGTGGAAGGTAATACGGTTCTCGGAATTGACAAGGTCGAGGATGACGAGGCTCGCGCGGAACTGGATAAGCTCGCCGATACCATCAGCCAGGGTCATGACAATAGTGTTGCCCTCATTTCTCAGATGGCACTACTGGGACCTGTTCTTGACTCACTATCGGAAGTTGAACGGGTTTCTGGTCGACTGGATACGGGGCTAAAAGGCCTGATAGACAGTTATAGCCAGGTTCCCGGGCGTATGTCTATATCAGGTATCAGAGTTGGCCCCCGGGTTGCCTGGATTCTTGCTGTCATCAGTGGATTACTGATTATTCTGATCATGGTCAGGCTGGTGACTGATGCAGATTGCAAGGATCCGGAAGGACAGGTCGAATATGAACAATACCGTCAGGAAAACATGGCTCTGCTTGATGAACTGGCTGATCTCACTGACGGTGACCTGACTGTAAGGGCCAGTGAGTCGTCTGAAGTGACGGGAATGCTGGCTACACCCATCAATTACACGATTCAGCAACTCGGTGACCTGGTCTCTGCTATTCAAGGCGCAACAGCTTCAATGCGTGGCAACACGCGTCTGACTCGCCAGGCTGCACTGGTTCTTGAGCAGCATATGAAAAAGCAGGTTGAGATGGGTGCCGATGTAAATGACAGAATAGGAAAACTTGAAGTTGAAATGCAACAGGTGTCATCCGCAGCCAAGGAGTCAGTTACCGTTGCATCCGAGTCAGGCAAGCTTGCGGGTGAGGGAAGTCGTGTTGCCGGCAACACCATCGAATCGATGAACAGGGTGCGTGGGCAGATACAGGATACGGCAAGGCGCATCAAGCGTCTCGGTGAAAGCTCGCAGCAGATTGGCGAGATTACGGAGCTGATCGAGGATATCGCAGAACAGACCAATATCCTGGCAATGAACGCTGCAATGCAGGCCGCAAGTGCAGGAAAGGCGGGGCGTGGTTTTGCTGTTATTGTCGATGAAGTGCAGCGCCTTGCGGAACGCTCAACCGAGGCTACGCATCAGATCGATGCGCTGGTTAGCAGTATTCAGACCGATACGCGTGACGCTGTAGAGTCAATGGAGACGAGTACCGGCGGCATAGTCGAAGGTGCACGACTTGCTGAAGATACCGGAAAAGTGCTCGATCAAATCAACACTGTTTCTGATAAGACTGTTCAGATTACCCAGCAATTGCTGGGTCGCGCAGATGATCGCTCAAAGGCAATTGTTGAGTTAGGCGTGGTAGTCAATTCAATCAGCAAAAGCTCAGAGTCCGCACAAAAAGATACCAGGTTGGCAAAATCAGCCATGCAGGAGTTCGACAGGCTGACAACAGAATTGCAGGAAGCGATCTCCGGTTTTCGACTACCCGATATTGACAAGAACGGTTAATCATAATGCTGCCTGGAACCCCACACAGTGATTCACCGGATAATGTCATGAACTCCTGCAGTAAGCCGCAGGTGGTATGGGTTATCGAGGGGCTCCATCAGCTACTGACAGCAGCCACGAGGGCGTTTTCAAACTTTTCTGAAAGTGGTGAGCCTGCTGAGTTGAACGATGCGTCAATGGCGGTTCGACAACTACGTAATGTCGTAAAGTTCAGCCGTCTGCATGGTGCAGAGATGTTGCTTGATGAGTTGGACAAGGTCGTTCAACGCTTGCAGGATAAAAAGATTCTTGATCAGCGTGGCACGCTGATCGTGTTGACATCCGGGCTCAAGGCCTTGGAGAAGCACCTTGACATGCTCGTCAGTGGTGGCCTGGATATCCCTCTCCACCTGATGCCCCAGATAAATGAATTACGTGCTGCACGTGATGCCTCGCTGCCCTCGGAGACAGTGATTTTTATTCCCCGGCTGGATGAGATCCTGCTGCTTGATCTGTGCGAACCGGTACCCGGTGACGACTCCCTGATCGATTATCTCAATCAGCAGCGAGGAGAGTTCCATCGCTGCCTGCTCGAATGCTACCGAGGGGAAGCAGCACACGGCTTTGCTGAACTGGCAGAATTCTTCCTGCAGGCTGCTGACAAGGCTTCCGCTCCCGTACAACGTCTCTTCCTTCCAGCAAGCGTGCTTGCTAATCATCTCTCCGGTCAGCCGTCCGGAACGGCACTTGCCAGCCGCCTTGTTGTTGCAAAAATTGATGGCCTGATTCGCACTATTCTGCGCCACGGAGAGGATGAGGTTCGTGCCAACTACCCGATTGGGCTGTTGAGGAACCTGCTCTACTATGTTGCGCAGATCGATGACGAATCACTGATGCATCTTGGCAGTCTCAAGCAAGAGTATGGACTGGACGAGGGGCTTGTCGCCCTGCACCAGGATAAGTCCGACAATGCCCAGGCAATTTCAGCGGAACTTGATGCGATTAGTGATGCAATGTCGAGAGAGATTGCATCGACCATGAAGCGGCTCAGTTATTACCGGCGTGCAGTCAACCGGGACAAGGAGAGCCTGCATGCCATACGTCATCGCATTGATGCGGTTGCGGATGTTACGGGATTACTCGGTTTTGGCGAATTACAGGAGAGTATGGTCGCTGTACAACAACCGCTTGATGATTCCGTTACCCGCAGAATTGCTGATGCTCCCCTGCAGGCATGTGAGCAGCTTTTACTGCAAACAGGTGATGACCTGCTTCAGCTGTCACAAGAGAGTGAGAATTCTGGTCTGTTTGCGACTCTTCTGGGCAAGGACTTACATGGCGATGAGCTGATGCAGCGCAGGCAAGCTGCAGAGGAAGCGGGTGAGCTTGTAGAGCAGATTGAACGCAGTCTCAAGGCGTATCATCCGGGTTCAGATGCATCAGATTTTCTCAACGCGGTTATCGGTAGACTTCGCCGAACAGCTGGCCTGGTTTCAAGTGTCAATGATGAGTGGCTATCAACTCGTTTAGAACGTTTTGCCGATAGACTCGATGCGGGATTCAGTCGCTTGCCCGAAAGTGTTTTGACACCATTTGCCGAGGTGCTTGGCGGGATAGCAAGTTACATCGAGCTGCTCCCTTATGCATGTGATACTTCTGTGAAAGTGAGTGCCTTCATTGATGAGACGATGTATCGCCTGGAGCCGGAGCTTGAAGTTCTGTCTCTACGTGTGAGTTCGCAATTGCCTGAAGAGTCTGTTGCATCGGATGCATCAGTGGATGCACTGCTGGAAGAGGCGCTGGAAGAATCCGAGATATCACAGGAAGAGTCAAAAGAGTCAGTAGCTATCATCGTGGAAGAGCTGCCTGTTGTAGAGGAGCAGGGGAGTGAGGCGGCCTGGGATCAGAAAGGAGATCCTGATCCGGAACTGCTGGAGACTTTTCGTGCTGAAGCAAGCGAGTTGCTCGAACAGATTGAGACACTCTTCGCGAATTTACCTGAAGAGAGACTGAATGCTGAAATGGTTCAGCAGTTCAGACGCTATCTGCATACTATGAAAGGCTCTTCACGCCTGGTCGAACAGGAGCAGATTGGCCATCTTAGCCATGCAGTTGAAAGCATGCTGATCAATGCAGAATCTCAATCAGCACTTGGCCAGGAGCAGGTTTACAAACTTGCCCGGGAAGCTGTTGATCTACTCACGACACAAGTTGAATCGTTAACGAGTGAAGCTGTTCCCTCTGCCGCTGAATTCAGCACATCACTTCAGGAACTCGATATCACCGATCTTTCATCCTCGCCGGATGAGGGTGAAGCTGACAAACAAGTTGTACAGGAAACTTCGATACAGGAAGAGGCTGCAGACGATCAAGAGAGTATCGAAGAGACGGTTGAGTCTGAAGCGCCTGAAGAAGAGATTGAGGCAGAGGTCGCGAAAGAAGGTGAAGCCGAGGAAGAGATTGAGGAAGATGTCACGGAAGAAGATGAAGCAGAGGAAGATGCCTGGGAAGAGATCCCGGAAGAAGACGAAGTAGAGGAAGAAGTCGGGGAAGAGATCACGGAAGAAGACGAAGTAGATGAAGTGACCGGGGAAGAGATCCCGGAAGAAGATGAAGTAGATGAAGAAGTCGAGGGAATAGCAATAGAGGAGGGTTTCGATGATGAATTTATCGGAATCCCGGCTGCAGTCACCTCTTACCCGCCTGCAGTCTCACATACCTCGCGAGCAGTCGACGAGAGTGCAGAAAGAAGCATCAGGGTTCCACTCAAGCTGCTGGATGATATGTCGAGTGGATTTGCCGAACTCATGGCTTTTGGCTCCCGTCTGCAAGAGCAGAAAAATCGAGTCTCGTCTGACTTGACTGAACTCGGACGGACTGTCATGCGCCTGGGTGAACAGTTACGTCGCATGGAGAATGAAACCGAATCACACATTCTCAACCAGAATGAACCGGTTCCCTCGACAACAGATGAAAATTTCGACCCGCTTGAACTGGACAGATTTACATCGATCCACGAGGTGTCGCGCGCTCTTGCTGAAACCAGGCATGATCTCTCGTCGATCAAAAAGAGTATCGATATTGTTCAGCAGGAGTCGGGGCACTTGTTGTCAAGGCATACGGATCTCTCGACAAATCTCTATCACCAGTTGATCGATAGTCGCACACTGGCATTTGAAACCCAGGTGCCGCGCCTGCAGCGCCTTGTCAGGCAGGTCTCTTCAGATCTCGACAAAAAAGCACGCCTGACGGTATCGGGCCAGCAGCTGCAGATTGACAGAAATATGCTTGAACGCATTATGCCGTTGCTGGAGCACCTGGTGCGCAATGCGCTTTTCCATGGTATTGAAATGCCACGGCAGCGTGAAGAGGCAGGCAAGCGCAAGAACGGCAAGCTGACGCTGGACATCCACCGCCATGGCATGGAAGTCATACTTGGCTTTAGCGATGACGGGCGTGGTTTTGACCGTGAAAAGATTGCCGTCCATGGACATGAGCTCGGTTTGGTCGAATCGAAAAGCAGCCTCTCTGATGAGGAGATGACACGCATCATCACCACTCCGGGTTTCTCCACCAGCGAGGAGGTAGACCAGGTTTCAGGACGTGGTGTGGGGCTTGATGTGGTAGCGAGTGGTATCGATGCACTGGGTGGCCGCCTGCGTATTGCTGAATCAGTAGATGGTGGCGCACGTTTTGTTATCCATTTACCGTGCAATCGCGCAATCATGGATGCCTTGATTCTCAAGCTGGATAATGCCTGCTATGCCATTCCTGATTCGATGATAGAAGCCGTTGTGCGTGTTGACAGTAGCGAGGTTGAGGCATGCATGAAAGGCCGTATGCCTGGTATCGACTACAATGGGCAGACTTATCCTTTAAGGCGCTTTGATCATCTTCTGGCTTCTGAAACTTCCTATGTCATCGACGAAAAGAGAAAATGGCTGCCACTGGTACTGTTGCGTGGCGAATCGCCTGTAGCTCTGTTTGCGGGTGATCTTTACGGTAACCGCCAGATTGTCATCAGGAGTGTCGGAGTACAGCTGGAGTCCGTTCCCTGGATAAACGGTGGAACAGTTCTCGCCAGTGCCGAGGTGGCACTGATTGTCGATCCTGGTGTATTGCTTGATGCCTTTGACCCTGACGCCATCGTTCCACCTGATGCGATTGTTTCTGAAAGTGAGAGGGGCAGGGGAGTGATCCTCGCGGTAGACGATTCGGTTACCATGCGCAAATTTGTCACTTCCATGCTTGAGCGCAAGGAGTATCAGGTCATCACGGCGAACGACGGTCTCGATGCGCTGACAAAGTTGAAACGGACTCGTCCTGACCTGGTGTTGGTGGACATCGAAATGCCACGCATGGACGGATTTGAATTTACCCGTCATTTGCGTGCTTCGCCTGAAACAGAAGAGCTGCCGGTGATCATGATTACATCCCGTTCTGGTGGCAAGCATCGGCAGCAGGCAAATGAACTTGGCGTCGATGCTTTTCTTGTCAAACCATACAAGGAGAAGGAGTTGATGGAAAAACTCGATGAATTGCTGCACAGCGAGGAGCAGGAGAATGAGTAGCAAGGATCCTGTACGAACTCTCGTGTTACCACTACAGGGGGCCACGGCAGTCCTGCCGCAGGCAGGGATAGCCGAAATCGTATCTTTCAGTGAGACCGAGGCGATTGAAAGACCACAGGGTGAAATCGAAATTCTCGGCCTGATTGACTGGCATCAGTTCAGTGTGCCGGTTATCGCACTCGAATCAGTTGTCGGCAGACCATTCGGAGAGCCCGGAGCAAAGGCGAAAGTTGCTATTTGTAACGCACTTGATAACAGTCAACAGCACCCGGCGATCGGCATTGTGCTCGAGAGTGTTCCTCGTGTACTTGTTGTCGAAGATGGCAGGCGGCTTCCTGCAGCCCAGGAAAAGAGTGAGTTCGCCCTGTCGTCACGCCACCAGGGAGACCTGGTTTGGATTCCGGATATGGAAAAGATTGGCCACTCGGTCAATCAGCAGCTGGCGCTCGACTAACAAAAATCCCCGTGCAGCGTCTGCAAGACAGAAACTGCTGCAAGCGGTGCTGTTTCAGCACGCAGTATCCGGTTTCCCAGGCGTACAGACTGCACACCCTGGCCAACAAGACTCATCACCTCATCGTTGCTGAAGCCTCCTTCGGGGCCTACTGCAAGGGCAACGGAGTGAAAATCTGTCAGCTCCCTCATGCTGACTGACGCCCTCGGATCAAGTATCAGGCGCATATCCTCCATGCACAGACCGGGCCACTCGTCGATACTGCAGACATCGCTAATTTCCGGAATGATGCAGCGACCAGATTGTTCGCATGCAGAAATGATCACGCCGTGCCAGTGTGCCAGGCGGCTTGCTTCACGCTTTTGATCAAGTTTAACGACAGAGCGTGAGCCTACCAGTGGTGTGATGCGGTTAACGCCCAGTTCAACCAGTTTCTGGATGGCAAGGTCCATTTTCTGACCTTTTGTCAGGGCAAGTCCGACATGAATATGCAGAGGTGATTCACGATGATGGCAGCTGTTCGCCCGCCCATCGAGGCGCACATTGACATGGCGCTTTTCAAGTGACTCTATGCTTGCGTTGTACTCGTATCCATTGCCGTTGAATAGAGTCAGTCTGTCCCCGGGCTTGCGCCTGAGGACAGTAGACAGGTGGTGAGCAGCTTCCCGTGGAAGTTCCAGCAGACCGGCATCCTGTAGTTCGCAATCGATGAAGATGCGCGGAACCGTCATCGCAATCAGCCTGTGATGCCGAGCCTGTCGCAGAGTATTTGTGTCGCCCCTGCCTGGTTCATGGTGTAGAAATGCAATCCGGGTGCACCGTTGGCAATAAGGCGTTCACACATATCCGAAACCACATCTGCACCAAAAGAGCGGATGCTGTTGGTATCATCACCAAAAGCTTCAAGACGACGCCTGATCCAGCGCGGGATCTCGGCACCACATGAATCCGAGAAACGGGCTAGCGAGCTGTAGTTGGTAATGGGCATGATACCGGGCACGATGGGAACCGTGACATTCAGCGCCTCGCAGGCATCGACAAAACGGAAATAGGCATCCGCATTGTAGAAATACTGCGTTATCGCCGCGTTTGCACCGGCGCTGACTTTGTTTGCAAAATACTCGATATCCTTGAATGGATCGGTCGCCTGCGGATGAAATTCCGGATAGGCGGCTACCTCGATATGGAAATGATCGCCCGTGGTTTCACGAATGTAGGCAACCAGTTCATCTGCATGGCTGAAATCATGTATCTCACCAAGACCTGCACCGGACGGCAGGTCACCACGCAGCGCGACCAGGCGAGTAATACCCTGGCCGATATAGCGTTGCAGCAGCGAATCAATTTCATCTTTTGAAGCGCCGATACAGGAGATGTGCGGTGCCGTCTCAATCTCTTCACTGCGAAGCCAGTCAACCGCGGCAAAGGTGGTTGACTGGGTCGAGCCACCCGCACCGTAGGTGACGGAGAAGTAAGCTGGTTTGAGAAGATTCAGCTGCGTGACTGTCTGCCGCATTTTCTCGATGCCTTTTTCCGTCTTCGGCGGAAAGAGTTCGAAACTGAACTGTTTTGTATTATCTTGTGCTGTCATTTTTCGGTCCGTGATCAGTAACGGTAGTGATCCGGCTTGTAGGGGCCATCGACAGCCACGCCGATATAGTCGGCCTGGAAATCTGTCAGTGTCGTCATGTCGGCGCCGATCTTCTCAAGGTGAAGACGTGCAACTTCTTCATCAAGGTGTTTCGGCAGCGTATAGACGGCGGTTGGGTATTCGTCAGCTTTTGTCCACAGCTCGATCTGTGCCAATACCTGGTTGGTGAAGGAGTTGGACATGACGAAACTCGGGTGGCCTGTTGCGCAACCGAGATTCACAAGGCGACCTTGTGCAAGCAAGATGATGCGCTTGCCATCCGGGAAGATGATGTGATCGACCTGTGGCTTGATCTCTTCCCACTCATACTTTTCAAGACTTGCGACATCGATTTCGTTATCGAAGTGACCGATGTTGCAGACGATGGCCTGGTCCTTCATCTTCGCCATGTGGTCGTGGGTGATGACATGGTAGTTACCGGTTGCGGTAACGAAAATATCAACCTTGTCACATGCCTCATCCATGGTGACGACGCGATAGCCTTCCATTGCCGCCTGCAGGGCACAGATGGGATCAATCTCGGTAATCAATACAGTCGCGCCAAGACCGCGCAGCGACTGTGCCGAACCCTTGCCGACATCGCCATAACCACATACGAGGGCAACCTTGCCGGCAACCATGACATCGGTTGCGCGCTTGATGCCGTCGACGAGTGACTCACGGCAGCCATAGAGGTTGTCGAATTTCGACTTGGTGACCGAGTCGTTGACGTTGATGGCAGGGCAGTAGAGTTCACCGCTTTTCTGCATCTGGTAGAGACGATGTACGCCGGTGGTTGTCTCTTCAGTAACGCCCTGGATATTCTCCATGATGCGACTGTACCAACCCGGTGATGTTTTCAGCTTCTCCTTGATGGCATTGTAGAGAGATACCTCTTCCTCGCTGCCGGGGTTGTCGAGAATTGAAATATCCTTTTCTGCCTTGGCGCCGAGGGCGACCAGCAGGGTGGCATCACCACCATCATCGAGAATCATGTTCGGTGTGCCGCCGTCATGCCATTCCATGATGCGGTGAGCATAGTCCCAATATTCATCGAGGTTTTCGCCCTTGAAGGCAAATACAGGAATGCCGTCTTCTGCGATGGCCGCAGCAGCATGATCCTGGGTTGAAAAAATGTTACATGATGCCCAGCGCACCTCGGCACCCAGTGCAACCAGTGTCTCGATAAGCACGGCGGTCTGGATTGTCATATGCAGGCTGCCTGCAATGCGAGCGCCTTTCAGGGGTTGTTCATCACCGAATTTTTCACGCAGTGCCATGAGACCGGGCATCTCGGTTTCGGCAATAGCAATCTCCTTGCGGCCCCAGGCGGCAAGTGACATGTCGGCAACAATGTAGTTCTGATCTGATTCCGCAACAGCGTTCATCTCTAGAGTCTCCTCAATTAGAATTCACACTGAGCGCCGTTGCTATTTGTGCCGTCAACCTGAGCCTGGCAGATGCACCGTTGGTGATCTGTCGCAACGCTCCTCAGGTTGCGGTGTCCGTCTGGACAATTTGAGCCGGCTATTTTAGCCTTGTCGCGCCGGCAACGCAAAACATCATGCCGTGAACCATTCGAAAATGAAGAGGGCTGCAATTTCAATCAGCAACATCGGTAGAAGAAAGCCGATATTAGCCTGGGCGATTTTGTGTGCGACTACCCCGTATCTTCCCTGCATTGCCAAGTGTATGCCAGACAGGGGCGAGACCATGACACCGGTTGACCAGCACATTAGGTAGAGCATACCTAGCAGGTTCGGGTCATCGACAATCGGTAACAGCAAAGGACTTGAGGTGGCTATGCCGATAATGGGATGCACGCCAATAGCGGCAAGGATGGTTATGGCAACCAGGAACAAGCTGGCTTGCGCTGCTCCGAAACTATCCAGGCCGGGTTCCAGTTGGTAGGCGAACACAACCGAGGTGACTCCCGTGGCCAACACGCCTGCGGCAAGGAACAGGATCAGTTCTCCCGACATGCGGTGTAGGCCATTGAGAACGAAGCTGGCGCTTTTGTGCATTACATGATGCGGTTCGCGTAGTGAGAGAACCATGAGTGTGAGCGTGACAGAAAGCAGCGCAATCAGCGTGATAATCGGTATGTCAGGCAGGTAGTTGTGCAGGACAAGAACGGCGACAGCGAGTATGGCAGGTGTCAGTAGTGCCTCGAAATGCATCGGGTAGCCGCGGAATTCTTCAGATAGTGACGATTGATTCAACTGCCAGGCTGCAATACCGAGCATGAGTGTCGCTATTGGAATGCCTGCCAGGGTCATGGTTAACAGTTGTGAACCATCGGCATTGGTCAGGGCGACTCCCATTGCAGCAAAGAAAGGAGACCAGAGTGCTGCCAGTGCAAAACCGCGTGACAGTACGGTTGCTTGCAGCAGTGACAGGGGGCGTTTCATTGATTGGCGGTCTGCAATGATCATGATGGTCGACAGGTTGATGACTGCACCAAACAGGTGTGTACCGAGCAGGGTGCGCCAGATCGCTTTTTTTCCAGTCGGTGTGCTTTGTTCTGTCTTATCACTGTCGGGCAGGGCGATGAGGCGCAGAAAGCCGACAGCTGCAAGCATTGCCAAAAGAGCCTGGTTACTGGCGATTGCCTGGCTTAAATCAAATTGCCCGGACTTGAGCCAGCCCCACAGCATGCCGATTGCGCCGATAGAGACCATTGCCAGGGATTGCCAGCGCTGCAGAAGTGAAACATTTCTGAATAGAAGAAGTCCGGCAAGCCAGCCAGTTGTACCGGCAAGCAGGTAACCATTGCCTGTAAATCCGTTGGTCACGGACAGGATGATCATTAACAGCAGCAGGATGCCGCCAAGGCGTTGGTGGAGGTTTTCTTGCATGGAGTGGCTGGTTATTTCCGTATGCTGCTGTCCATGAACCAGGGGTTCGGGGAAAAGTAAGTATAGTTTACTGCGTCACTTTCCCTGCTGATTATTTGCTCTTTGTTATTTCATCCACTGTGTCAGAATGTCTTCAAGGGTATCCAGTTTTGATGGCTTGGCCAGGTGACCGTCCATACCGCTGTCACGATAGAGTTGAATGTCATCGGGCATTGCATAATCTGTAACACCGATAATCGGAATATGACCGCCTTCTATCTCTTCCGCTTTACGAATCTTCCTTGCCAGTTCACAACCGTCCATCAGCGGCATGTTGATGTCTGTCAGAATAATGGAGTATGAATGCATCTTCCAGAGTTCCAGTGCCTCGATGCCGTCTTTTGCGCAATCGCCAGCTAATCCGAGTAATTCCACCTGCTGCAGCAGAACATCCTGGCTGGTGGGATTGTCTTCTACGATCAGTACTCTTGCGTTCTTTGCGGTCATGCCTAGATAACACCTGGATTATTATTAATGTACAAAGATAATCATACTGGAATGCTTTTGATAATCCTACAGCAGTGAATGGTGCGCCTGACAAGGTGAGGTGAACCCTTGGTCCGGTAGATCAAGGAAGTGACCGAACGCCCCGAAGGGGCTGGTACTCCTGGTGCTTTTGCGTCATGAACGGAAGTGAATGGCGCGCCTGACAGGAGTCGAACCTGTGACCTTCGCCTTCGGAGGGCGACACTCTATCCAGCTGAGCTACAGGCGCTTAAGGGTTGTAATGATAACTGTCTGTTCTGTCACACGTCCATGTGGATTGGCTCCGCCCCGGCCATCCCTGGCCGGTCGTTCGCGCCACTGCGTCATGCCACCGGCATGACGGTTGTCGCTCACCCAGCTGAGCTACAGGTGCATCGTGATGAATTGTAACTGATTTTTTTACACCATTGTGATATTTCCAATAGGGAACAATTATGTGTATTATCAAACAATAACGTTTGAAAGTTCTAGTTAAGAGACACAAATATGATTTGTAAAAGGGAACGGCAGAGGCTAATATTGGCCCACACAGGGACTTGTACCTACACGAGGTATTCAGGATGAGACGGATTTCAACTATTGCATCCCCAATTACATTGATCATGTTGCTTCAGCTTACGGGCTGCGGCGATAGTATTCAGAGTTCAACCGCTCAGCAGTCCAGTCAGGCAGTGATTTCTACCACGAATGAACAGTCTGGACAGCAAACTTCTGTAGAAGAAATTCCATCCGTTGATGAAAAACCGGTTATCTCTCCTTCGACTCCTGTTCAGATCAGTCTGCCCGGATGGTCTCGTGAGTCTGATAACAAGAAAGCCCGACCGAAAGAAAACAGGGACGAATGGTCCGAGTGGCGTTCTATGGCCGCCGGTTTTGTCGCACGCAAGCGCAAGATGCCTGAGACAGATACCCAACAGGTACTCAAGCGTTATGCCTCGCGTGATGAACTCAAGAAGAACCTCAAAAAAGGCCGGTCTGGGAAACAGGCACACCTGGTTAAAACCAGTGAAGCTGGACTTTACAAGCTCACGGTTCCGATGCTGGCTGACCTCATGGGCAAGCGAGAGTCCAAGGTGCGGAAGCTGTTGTCAAAGGGTAAGTATGTCAAGCTGGGATACCAGGGTGATAAAGCCCAATGGCATTACGATGCCGCTTCCGATGCACTCTATTTTGTAGCTCAGCCGTACAAATCACTTTTTACCACTGATAATGCATTTCAGTTGTCCCAGCAAGGCAACGGCAAGTTCGCCATGCCGCAGAGTGGACGTAAAGCAGGCAAACCGTCACTAGCGGTGGCGCCTGGAACTTTCACCCACACCGAGCTCATCGAACAGGACAACTTCAGTTATCCGCACCTGTTCAAAACAGCGGATGCAAACTACTGGGTGTGGAAGCTGGTTCGTGACATTGCTCCTTTCGAGGAGTCCATTCAAGTCACATCGCCAGCTGAGTCAGGTGTTGCCAGGATGCGCATCTATCTCTCAGGTGCATCAGATATTCAGGGGGGCGATGATCACAGGGTGACAGCCACTTTCGTTTCTGATGGCATTGAAGTGGAAAAATTCGTCACTTGGGACGGGTTTGAAAAGAAAATCATCGAGCTGGAAATTGACCAGGCAGCATTGGCATCCGGTAATGGCAAGTTACGCCTCACCACTGAGCTTAGTGGTTCATGGGAGCTTCTGGACAGAATCGAGATCGATTATCAGCGAGAAATGCATGCTGACTCCAACCAGTTATGGATGAAAGGACTTGAAGCGGGTACGCATACTGTTCGGGGGCTGAGCTCAGCGAACGTATATCTTGTCGAATCACCTACAGATCAACCTGTATGGCGAAGCGATCTGCTGGTGACGCCTGAAGGTGACGGCAACTACTCAGCCACTTTCAAGCTAACAGCTACTTCAGACGTACTTGTATCAGCGGATACTGCTATCAACGAACCCCTGGTTACTGCTGATGTTCCATCAAATCTGAAGAGCCGCAACAAGCGTGCTAATTACCTGATCATTGCGCCTCGTGGACTGACAGATACCGCCAACACACTGAAAGCGTATCGCCAAGGGACGCACGGAAAAGTGAAAATTGTCTGGCTGCAGGATATCTATGACGAGTTCTCATTCGGACGTGCCGATCCGCAGGCAATCAGAGACTTTCTCAAGTACACCAAAGAACGCTGGAGAAAAGCGCCAGAGTTCGTTGCGCTGATCGGTCGTGGTACTGCTGACCATACAAACATCCAGGGCAAGCTCGACAGTTGGGTGCCTCTGCAGATGGCCGTTACACCCTGGGGATTGGCTTCTTCAGATGCGAGCTATTTTGATGTCGATGCAGATGGCGTCAATGATTTTTCTGCCGGTCGCATATCTGTCGTGACTGATGAAGAGGGTGTTGCTTACGTCAACAAGGTGAAGAACTACGAATCTCTCGCGTTCGATGGGAATTGGATGCGCCGTGTTGTCCTGGCTGCCGATGATCCTGACAGTGCCGGTGACTTTCATGCTGATGTTGCGACTGCAGCTGCCCATGTCAGTCAGCTGGGTTATGACAGTGAGGCCTATTATTATCCAACGAATGATATCGGGGCGGCCCTGAGAGACTCCACAACCTGGGAAAGCAGTGTGGTCGGCTACATGGGGCACGGTCTGACTGGCAGGCTGGACAAATTCCTGAAGAAAGAGGATGTAGCATCATTTGACAACAGCAAGGGGCAGGCACTCTTCCTGCCGTTGACCTGTAGTGCTGGCAACAGCAACTACCCTGGCTACAAGTCACTCAGTGAAACGCTGGTATTTCCTGACCAGGCTGAACTTGATGCAAGCGGACGTTTCCTCAAGGGAGCGATCGCCTCGGTTGCACCAACCGGAAAATCACTGAATGCTGATGCCGGTGTACTGGCAACCGCATTTTACAATGCTGCACTTGCCGAGCACCGTTCTCTGGGTGATGCGGTGACCGTGATGCAGTCTCAGTCGGTTGGGCAGGTCAATGACTTCATGCTCAACATCTACTGGCTGCTTGGTGATCCTGCACTGGTGCTGAATTAATCGGTTTCCAACCGTATCAACGGGAAACTTAGAGATTGCATATATGACAAATGATGAGAATAAAGCGAGTAACCAGGAAGGAACTGGCAAACCCGCATGGGAGGCACCTGTCGTTATTAGTGTCGAGGTGATGGAGGTGATGGCATCTTCATGTGCATACGGTTCTGATCCCGAGTGTTCTTCACCACCTGCTACCTTGGGTAAAAACCAGGGTACCTGTACCTGCACAACTTACGGAAGCTGATTGTTCGAAATGATAGGGATTGGGCCGCTAGATCACCAGATTATTGGAGTAGACCAATCCATAAAGAGCCATATAAATTAGTCATATCAAGGGTTTATAGATAATATACCACCTTATTTATATGATAAATCACTGGTCATTTGTGAAGTCCGTAACTCGAAATGTCTTGATCTACCGAAGATGCGGCAATTGGCTAGCGGCGGATGGTGCTTTTGGAATCCTCTTGGCAAGATAGAAACAATCGATGCTCTCGATTTCATAGTTGCTCTCTTTCCCGATAGACGTCACAACAGGCTCTACATTCAGGCAACTGAACTTCTCCTTAACCGAATCGTTATCGAAAACTATCTGCGTATTGCAACTGCTCATCTCCTGTTGAAGCAGGGTGGCTGCCTGCTGCACAGCGGTGGATTTATTCATGATGGGCTCGCGTGGTTGTTCGTGGGTATTTCTGGCGCAGGTAAGACGACGTTGACAAAAATAGCTCACGAGGGCGGGGCAACAATTCTCAGTGATGATATCAACGTCCTGTTTCGTGATACGGAAGGTCAATTTCTTGCGACTCCAGTGCCTTTTGCCGGTGAGTTCGGACGACAGCACAACATGAAACGCGATGCCAGTGGAGGTATTCCTGTCGGAGGTGTTTACCGAATTGAGAAGTCTGACAGGCTCAGTATCAAACCACTAGCAACTGTTTCACAGCATGTCACCCTGCTGTCAAATATGCCTTTCGTCAATAATATCCCTGAATTTACAGACGATGTTGACACTGTCGTCAGCGCCCTGGCCGACAGGCATCCCCTGCAAACATTGCAATTCAGTAAAGAGATGCAGTTTGATGAACTCGCCGATGGACTGGAAAAATCAAGAATGGAGCAACAGCATGCAGCATGAAACATTAAACATCAGCAGCCGGGCACGATTTCGCTCAGTCGGGTCGGAAGGTGTAGTGGTACAAGTGGAGCGCGGCGAGGTGATGGTTGTCAATGGAGTTGGCCTGCGTGTGCTTGAACTCGTCAAGGAGAGTGGTTCACGTAGTGCGATTATTCAGCAACTCTCTCGTGAATATGCAACAGGCAGTGCCAACGTGGCACAGCAGGTTGATGATTATATTGAGGAACTCTACGCATGGGGTGTTCTCGAACAGCCTGAAACAGGTTCCGGGGAGTAGTCAACATGTACAAGTCGGTGGTCGCCAATATTCGTACCAACAGGCTGTTGCACGAAGTGATGCTCGAATTGACATTCGACTGCAATCTTGATTGTTTTTACTGCTACAACGACAAGAATGCCAATGGCAAACCACTGTCGCTCGATCAGTACCAAGTGCTTTTCGATGATCTCGAGAGGATGCAGGTGCTCGGTATCTCCCTGACTGGTGGAGAGCCGATGGCGCACCCGCATTTTTTTGAAATCGGCAAGATGGCTCGGGAGCGTGGATTCGTGGTACGCATCAAGTCGAATGGGCATGCCTTGCGGGCAAAGGCTGTCGACCGGATCAAGCAGGAGATGGATCCGCTGAACATCGAAATGAGTCTGCATGGAGCGACGCCAGAAACTCACGACAGGCAAACCAGGGTCAAGGGAAGTTTTGAACGACTCATCTCCAATATCCGATATATGAAGTCAATTGGGTTGCGTACCAGCCTGATTACCACACCCACTGCCTGGAACTGGCACGAATTCGAACAGATGATAGATCTTGCCGAGGAACTTGGTGTGCGTCTCTCCATGCAGGGTCCGGTGGCGCCGCGTGACAATGGTGACAATGAACCATTGGAAATTCAGCCAACCGATGAGCAATGGGAAGCGGTCAATGCCATTGCACGCAGACGGCAACTTGGCAGTCGCAATCAACGCGAAACACTCAAAGCACCTAGTGCACAGACAGCACTGAACTACAGTGCCAACAAGGTGCCCAAGAATTGTGGCTCCGGCCTGGATTCCATTGTTATCGATCCATTCGGTGAAGTGTTAACTTGCCTGCACCTGCGTTGGTCAGGTGGCAACCTGCATGTTCAGGATATCGATACCATCTGGAATCATTCACCGGTTTTTGGAAACGCTTCAGATATGACTGAACGTGCATTTGCCCAATTTGGCGATCAACAGCCATCACTGTTTGGTGCTCAAACCTTCTGTCCCGCAGTACAGATCAACAGCGGTTGCGGTGGCTGTGGCGGAAAATGCGGGGGAGGTTAATTTCGGTGAACCGGTTTCAGCAGCAAGTTGTTATTGATCTTCTTGCCAGTTCGCAAGGGGACGAGGGGTTCACTCTCTCTGTGAGTGGCAGTTGCATGGAGCCAATCATCAGGGATGGAGACCAGTTGGAAGTAGTCCGCTGCCCCCGTTACTATCCGGGTGACTTGCTGGTGATTGCCAATGCCGAAGGGAAGCTTGTTTCCCACAGGTTTCTCGGCTGGATTCCAGGGGTAAACGGCGCGCGCGTAATGACCAGGGCTGACAACCGGCACAAAATAGATCCATTAACAGACGCGCACAGAGTGCTCGGCAGGGTAGTGAGTGTGGCTGGTTTCGATTTATCCATTCCGTTAAGCCACAGGCTTTTCTCTATGCTTCGCTATGGCTTCTATTCTGTGCAGCTACCTGCTAGAAAACTACTGTCGTTCACCTCTTTGCAGGGATAATCATCCCGCGGCTACAAAAAATAGCTGAAAATCGCTATAATCCCGCGAGCATTAATTTTTCATAACATACTAATTCAGAGAGGTGCACAGGGTGTCTTCACAAATTGATGATAAAGGCTTCATACGCAAAGTTGCGTTTCTGGCGATTATCTCCGCCTTTACTGTCTCTATTACTGGCTGTAGCAGTGATGAAGCAGAAGATAACGAGATGGCAAGAAAAGCGATTGAAGAGCGCCTTGCGCCGATCGCCACAGTAGCAGTTGCCGGTAAGAGTGCCGACGATGCAAGCGCAGCTCCGGCTGCAGCCAAGTCCGGTGCTGACATTGTTGCTTCAGCCTGTGCCGCATGTCACACAACCGGCGTTGCCAATGCACCAAAAATTGGTGATAACGCTGCATGGCAGCCCCGTTTTGATACAGGTATGGATGCCCTGATGAACTCTGCACTGAACGGAAAAGGTGCAGCCATGCCTGCTCGCGGTGGTAACCCGGCTCTGACTGACGATGAGATCAAGGCAGCTGTTGTACATATGTTGACGGAATCAGGTATCGATGCTGATGCTCCTGCAGCCCCTGCAGCCCCTGCAGCCCCTGCAGCAGCACCAGAAGTGCCCGCAGAACCGGCAATGCCTGCTGCACCAGCTATGCCCGCAGCCGCACCAGCAATGCCTGCACCAGCCGCACCGGCAATGCCTGCACCAGCACCAGAAGCTTCGGCTACAGCAGGTCCGGATCTGGCAAAGGGTGAAGCAGTCTATAAAAGCAGCTGTTTGGCCTGTCATGGCATGGGTATTGCCGGAGCCCCCAAGCTGGGTGATGCGAATGCCTGGTCTGCACGCATTCCACAGGGTCTCGACGTTCTCACACAGCACGCCATTACCGGTTTTGCCGGTTCAACCGGTTTCATGCCGGCGAAAGGCGGAAATACTTCAATTCCTGATGCCGATATTGCAGCAGCTGTCGCCTACATGGTGAGCCAGTCACAGTAAGCTGAATTAGCGATTGGAATAAAAAGCCCCGTCAACTGACGGGGCTTTTTTGTTGCCTGTAGTGCGGGGTGTTTTGCAGCGACGCAGTGAAGAGCAGAGTTTTATTGTGCGACTTCTACGCCGACAGCTGTTTGCCGTGGGCCTCACGCTGCCCCATTATCTCCCTGATCTTTCCGGCCACATCATCCGGGCTATGGAGAGCGTCAGTCTCTTCAGCAGGAAATGCCTGCCGACGGATGCCGGTGGCAACAATGCCCGGGTCATAGCTGTTGACCCTGATGGAGCTGTTCTCGAGCTCATATGCGAGAATCGACATCAGTGCCTTGCTTCCTGCTTTCGAGACGCCATAGGCACCCTGGTAGGCTTTCGCCTCGCTGCCCAAACCATCGGCACAGAAAAGGATCGATGCAGCTTGTGACTTTCTCAGCAATGGTAAAAGTGCCCGGGTCAACAGAAAGGGGGCATTGAGATTGGTCTGCATCACCTTGAACCAGTTCTCGATATCATAATCATCTACACGGCTCATCACGCCGAGCATTGCGGCGCAGTGCAGCAGTCCATCTAATTGTTCGAAATTATCTGCTACTGTGTTGGCCAGCTGTTCATAATCATCACCCGTCGCACCGTTTAAATCCATCGGGTAGATGGCGGCTTCCGGAAAACCGGCTGCCTCGATCTCGTCGTAGAGTGATTCAAGACCTGCGACATCCTTATCGAGAAGGATAACTGTTACACCTGACTCGGCCAGGGCCTTGCTGGCAGCTCTGCCTATGTCATTGGCAGCACCGGTAACCAGTATTGTTGAGTTGGACATGCGTCGTTTTCCTGTCAAATATTTTGCTATTGTCTCATTGCATGACGTTTGCGCCAAACATGCCAGAGGATTTCAATTGGTGTCAGTTCCAGGGGGGCATTCTCTTTGCTTCCTTGTCCACGCCTGATTTTTTCTGCAAGTCTGTCAGCAACGACCGCCTGTGCGGTGACAGGCCCCGGTGGTAATTCACATTTGGGTAATTCTATCTCCTCAAGGGGGGCGGGATTAGCAACGGGTTCTTTTGCAAGCTGCCGTACAAGGTAATCGAAGCTGCCGACTTGTGCCGCAGTTTCAAGCGCTGCTGGTTCTTCAGTATAGGGCAGGGTGAGCAACTGGCTGAAGCTGCCACCGATTAACCTTGCCTCGTTGACCGAAAACCGGTTTTCCTGAACAAGCGTGGCAATACCATTGAGCATATCGAGAAGATGCTCTTGCCGATTGATCTTTTGTTGTTGCATCGCCTCTACCAGTGGATGTCTGCTGGTGTCGAAGTTGTCTGTGATTTCTGTGAGCCACCAGGCGAGTTTTGCGCTTGCAACAGCCCTCTCTTCAATTTCTGTCAGGCGTTGCAGTTCCCGGTACCAGGCAAACAGCAATGCCTGTCTCTGTTGCAGTTGTTGCGGCGAAAAGCGAACAATATAGTAGGCTGTAGAGCCTGCCGGAGTTGTGCTGTTGGGAAATCCGTATTCCTCTGCTGCCTGCTCGTGCATATCAGTCGGGCTGCAGCAGTAGAGAGAGTTGCTCAGGCGTCTCAAGGGTGATATCGGCATTCCACTCGTCGGGCTGATCTTCATCCTGAATATAGCCCCACAAGGCGACAGCTGATTGCATGCCTGCATCATTTCCTGCCCTGATGTCCCGTTCCGCGTCACCAACATAGAGACATTGTGGCGGCGGCACCCTGATCAATTCGCTTGCGTGCAGCAGGGGCATCGGGTGAGGTTTGTTCTTTTCGCATGTATCGCCGCTGACAATGCAACTGCTGCGTTCACTCAGGCCCATGGCATCCATCAATGGGTCAGTCAGCCATGCCGGTTTGTTGGTGACGATCCCCCATGGCATATGTTGCCGCTCGAGAAGATTCATTACCTCGTCCATGCCGTCAAACAGGCGCGTGTGACGGGCGATGTTCTCTTCGTATACTGATAACAGGTGGGCCTTGCGAGATTCGAAACCTTCATCTTTCGGCTCGAGTCCGAAGCCGAGCCTGATCAGTGCAACCCCGCCGTGGGAGACCACGGGCCGGATCTTTTTATATTCTAGTAGCGGACGATCGAATGCTTCCAGCGTACGATTCAGCGCATAGGCGAGATCAGGTGCAGTGTCGGCAAAGGTGCCATCCAGGTCAAACAGGACAGCTTTAATCATTTCCATAGATTAAGGCTTGACCGCAGTCATCAGGTAATTGACATCAAAGTCGCATGGATTGAGCTTGTAGGTACGGGCCAGAGGGTTGTAGGTCATGCCGGTCAGGTCAGTGACGCCAAGGCCAGCAAGTCTGCAGCACTCTTCGAGTTCCGACGGGCGCATGAATTTGCGGTATTCATGTGTGCCTTTCGGCAGCATGTTGAGAATGTATTCTGCGCCGACAACGGCCATCAGCCAGGCCTTGGGATTACGGTTAATTGTCGACAGGAAGAGTGTGCCACCAGGCTTTAACAGCTTTGCACAACTGGCTACGACAGAGGAGGGATCAGGTACGTGTTCGAGCATTTCCATGCAAGTGACGACATCAAAAGTAGCGGGCCTCTCGTCTGCGAATTTTTCAACCATGACCTGTTGATAATCAACTTCGAGGCCTGACTCAAGCAGATGCAGACGGGCGACCTCCAGAGGTGCCTTGCCGGCATCTATACCTGTGACATGTGCGCCTCGTGCAGCCATGGATTCAGACAGGATGCCGCCTCCGCAGCCGACATCGAGAACCTGTTTGCCTGCCAGAGGGGCCGCAGAGTCAATATAATCGAGGCGTAGCGGATTAATATCGTGCAGCGGTTTGAATTCGCTTTGCGGATCCCACCAGCGTGACGCCAGCTCTTCGAATTTCTTGACCTCGGCTTGATCGACATTGTCAGCGGTAGTTGTACTCATGAGTCTCTCCCTGATTGGCTCAGGCTTCTATTATAGAAAAAGTATCAGCAGAATTGCGCCGAGAATGACACGATAGATGACATACGGCAGCATGCCTGTTTTGTCGAGCAGTTTGAGGAACCAGTGGATTGCGAGCCAGGCGAACAGGAAAGAGAGCACGGCTCCGATCAGCATGTCGCCCCAGTTGACTGCATCATCTCCGGAAATCAGCTTGTAGCTCACCAACACACCGGAAAGCAGAATTGTCGGAATCGCGAGAAAAAAGGAGAAGCGCGAAGCTTCCCGAGGCTTGTAGCCAAGCAGCAGGCCAGCGGTAATAGTGATACCAGAGCGTGAGGTTCCCGGTATAATTGCAAAAGCCTGCAGCAGGCCGATGAGCAATGCATCCGTCACCTTCATGCTGTCGAGAGTGCGCTTCTTCTCACCACGCCAGTCGCTGTACCAGAGCAGCAGGCCGAAAAGAATACTGGCCAGTCCGATAACAACAGGACTACGCAGGTCATCCATGGCAAACCCGACAGTCACCGCACCGATAATAACAATCGGCAGGGTCGCTATGATGATGTGTTTGCCGAGGTGGCTGTGGCTTGTCTCTGGCCCACGCAGCAGGTAATGCCGGGTCGTATCGATGGTGAGTGCCAGTACATCCTTGCGGAAATAGAGAATAACGGCGAGAAGTGAACCGACGTGGATGGCGACGTCAAATGAGAGTCCCTGGTCAGCCATACCATCGATATAAGGCGCAAGTGCCAGGTGCGCGGAACTCGAAATCGGAAGAAATTCAGTGATGCCCTGTACGAAGGCGAGAAACAGTATGTGTAGGAAATCCACTGAGCGGGCTATATGGCGAAAGAATGGCCATATGATACGGAATTAAGCCGCTTATTGCACCAGTAGATGATCCACGATGAAGAGAGCCCCGTATCCCGGGCAGTTGGCGACCGTTGCGGAATGCGGGGGGCACAAGCCCTTTATTGCGTGGAATTTTCCAGCGCGATGATGCGTTCATCCAGCGGCGGGTGGCTGCTGAAAAGGCTTTTAACCTTGCCACTGATGCCGAATGCCGCCATCTCGTCCGGCAGGGGCTCCGGATCATGCGCTGTCTGCAGGCGCCTGAGAGCAGCAATCATCTTGTGTCTGCCTGCCAGGGCGGCGCCTCCTGCATCGGCGCGAAACTCGCGGCGGCGTGAGAACCACATGACGATCATCGAGGCGAGCAGCGAGAAAATGATCTGCGCAACAATTGACCCAATGTAATAGCCGGGACCGTATCCACGTTCTGTTTTGAAAACAACCCGGTCAACCAGGTGTCCGACAACGCGTGAGAAGAAGATGACGAAGCTGTTTACTATTCCCTGTATCAGGGTCAGTGTCACCATGTCACCATTCGCCACGTGAGTGACTTCATGGGCAAGTACGGCTTCAACCTCGTCGCGGTTCATGTTCTCCAGCAGACCGGTACTGACGGCAACCAGTGAATTATTGCGGTTGGCTCCGGTTGCAAAGGCATTCGGTGCGGGTGAGTTGAAGATACCAACTTCAGGCATGCCGATACCTGCCTGCTGAGCCTGGCGGGTGACTGTATCGACGAGCCACTGTTCGGCCTGGCCGCTTGGCGTCTCGATGATCTGAACACCCATGCTGCGCTTTGCCAACCACTTGGACATAAACAGGGAGAAGAAGGAACCACCGAAACCGATCACCACAGAAAGCACCAGCAGTGCCTGCAGGTTCATATCAACGCCGTTCTCCTGCAGTATGCCCTCGATGCCGAGCAGCTGGAAAATAATACCAACAAGCAGTAAGACGGCGAAGTTGGTCGCCAGGAAGAGAAAAATGCGTTGCATCTGTTACTCCGAAATAGGGGAGCCCCGTCCCGGGGCTCTGAAAAATCGTCAATATGGTCTGTTTATATGGGCTTTGGGCGTCAATTTCAAGTAGGGGGCTCGCCAATTGCCGGGTGTCGGAGTACACTCTCGCCTGGTTTTATCGATATTGGCAGGAACAGAGAGTTTTCGCATGACAATCAAGTCTGACAAATGGATTCGCCGCATGGCCGAGAGCCACGGCATGATAGAGCCCTTTGAAGCGGGGCAGGTACGTGATCTCGAGCATGGGCGCGCGATCTCCTATGGAACCTCCAGCTACGGCTACGATGTACGCTGTGCGGATGAGTTCAAGATTTTTACCAATATCAATTCAGCTGTAGTTGACCCCAAAAATTTTGACGACGAGAGTTTCGTTGATGTGACCTCGGATGTCTGTATTATCCCGCCGAACTCTTTTGCGCTGGCACGTACGGTTGAATATTTGCGCATTCCACGCAACGTGCTGACAATCTGTCTTGGCAAGTCAACCTATGCCCGCTGCGGCATCATCGTTAATGTCACGCCGCTTGAGCCGGAATGGGAAGGACACGTGACGCTCGAGTTTTCTAACACCACGCCGCTGCCGGCAAAAATCTACGCCAACGAGGGTGTTGCCCAGTTTCTCTTCTTTGAGTCTGACGAGGTGTGTGAAACTTCCTACAAGGATCGTGGCGGCAAGTACCATGGCCAGACAGGTGTGACCCTGCCGCGTTCCTGATCAATATTCAGGAGCAGTGATTCCCGCTTACAACTCATCCAGCTGTAGCGGGGCGTCGAGAGGTTCTCCGTCAAACAGCGGTTTGTTATCTTTACACGTAAGGCGTCCTTCAGCGATCCAGTTAACCACCAGCGGGTAGATCTGGTGCTCTTTTTTGAGCAGGCGTTCAGCGAGACTGTCGCTGGTGTCATCTTTCTCTACCCCGATCCTGGCCTGTAAAACAACCGGGCCACCATCGAGTTCCTCGGTAACGAAATGGACACTGGCGCCATGGGTGGTGTCGCCGTTTTCCAGAACGCGGCGATGTGTGTGCAGACCCTTGTAATCGGGCAGCAGCGACGGATGGATGTTTAGCAAGCGGCAGCTGTAGTGGCGCACAAAGTCACTCGTCAGAATGCGCATGAAACCGGCAAGCAGTACAAGCGACGGTTTAAAGCTGTCGATCGTATTGATTAGCTCGGCATCGTAGCTGTCGCGGTCAGCGAAACCGGCATGGTCAACCACAACTGATTTGACGCCAGCGTTTGCTGCGCGTTGCAGTGCATAGGCATCGGGCCTGTTGCTGACGACAGCAACGACTTCCGCAGCAAAGTCAGGCTCGGCGACAGCATCCAGGATTGCCTGCAGGTTACTGCCATTACCGGAAACAAGAACGACAATACGAAGCATGCGTCTGATCGTATTAGCTGTAGATAACCCGAGAGCCTTCGTCACCCTTGACGATACGGCCGATACGGTAGACTGTCTCTCCCTCAGCTTGCAGCAGTTCAGTGGCGCGCTCGCTTTCATCTTCGGGAACAACGACAACCATGCCGACTCCACAGTTGAAAGTACGCAGCATTTCCGACTCTTCGACACCACCTTTGTCCTGCAACCAGCGGAACAGGGGAGGCATCTCCCAGCTGTCGAGACTGATTTCTGCATTGAGGCCGTCAGGCAGAACGCGCGGCAGGTTCTCCGGCAGGCCACCTCCGGTGATATGTGCAAGTGCATGCACTTCAGATGATTCGATCACTTTCAGCAGTTGCTTGACGTAAATACGCGTCGGTGCAATCAGCGCATCACCAAGTGGACGGCCATCGATCTCTTCAGCGAGATCGGCATCAGCTGCCTGCAGAATACGGCGAATCAGCGAATAGCCATTGGAGTGCGGGCCGGATGAGGCGAGCCCCAGAATAACGTCGCCCTCGTTGACGGCCTCGGGAGAGAGCAGCTTGCTCTTTTCGACAATGCCAACCGCAAAGCCCGCAAGGTCATAATCCTCACCCTCGTACATACCGGGCATTTCAGCAGTTTCACCGCCAATCAGTGCGGCACCCGACTGCAAGCATCCCTCTGCAATACCGGTGACGATCTGCACGCCGGTTTCAACTTCGAGTTTGCCGGTTGCATAGTAATCAAGAAAGAAGAGGGGCTCGGCACCGGCAACGATGATGTCATTGACGCACATGGCAACCAGGTCGATTCCGATGGTGTCATGCTTGCCGAGCATCATGGCAACTTTCAGCTTGGTGCCGACGCCATCAGTACCGGAAACCAGCACCGGCTGCTTGTATTGATCAGTCGGCAGTTCAAAGAGGCCGCCGAAGCCACCGAGTCCGGCAAGTACACCAGGACGAAAGGTTTTTTTGACGACAGGGCCGATACGGTCAACCAGTCTGTTTCCGGCGTCGATGTCGACACCCGCATCGCGGTAGCTGAGAGAAGTTTTGTCGCTCACTTGGCAGATCTTTCAGGTGGAATGAAAACCTGTTCATTCTAGCAGAGATTTGCGTGCGAATCGGATCGGTTTTCCCTCTTTATCACGCTTTTGCCGTTTGTCTTCTAACAGGATATGATTTCTCTATTACAACACGAGGAAAATGCGTTTTGCAGGCAAGCACACTCGACAGATCACTGGCCAGACAACTGCCGTCCGGGGCGACCCTCGGTGCGCTCGGCCGTCTGTGCGAGGAGAACTACGCGCTGTTGACGTCACTCGTGCCAACAGTTTCGTCACTCAGCGGGCGTTTCTGTGCAAACCCATCCAACTATCCACCGTTAGTGATGTTGGTGACTCGCGAGGGGCCCTATACCCAGCGTCTTTTCATGACACACCTCTTCAGCGGAGATCAGGATGCGGCGCCGGTCAGTATCCCGGATGCCCACCTGGTTCTCTATCATGACGCACAGACTCTTGAGGTGGAGCACTTCGGCAAGCAGATGATTCTTCCTGTCGACGGCCTCTATTCCAACCCCGGCCTCCACCAGAAATGGCGTGCCAACCTCTTTCTGAACCGCTGGTTGCGCTTCTGCTTGTCGCATACCTATATGTTAACTGACATTAATAAAGAAGAATAAGTCACTAATATATAACTAAAAATAACATCCATAATCCTCTTCGTGTTTTCCGCAAAAATAATTGTTGACTAAATTACTAGGTTATCTAATAATTACCTACAAGATAACTCGGAAATCATCCGTGTGGAGAATCGAATATGCGTTTATCAACAAAAGGTCGTTATGCAGTTACCGCAATGCTGGATCTGGCACTACATGGTGAAAAGGGTCCGGTAACACTGGCAGATATCTCTGAGAATCAGGGCATCTCCCTCTCTTACCTGGAGCAGCTGTTTGCTTCTCTGCGTAGCAAGGGACTGGTTCGTGGTGTGCGTGGTCCGGGTGGTGGTTACTATCTCGGACGTGAAATGGACGAGATTACGATCGCTAACATCATCTGTGCAGTCGATGAGTGGGTAGAGTTTACCCGCTGCCAGGGCAAGGGCAACTGCCGTGGTGGACAGCGCTGCCTGACTCACTCCCTGTGGGATGAACTGAGTGAGCAGATATACAACTTTCTTGAAGGCATCACCCTCGGTGACCTGGTCAAGCGTGGTGATATCCTCGATGTGGTTAAATCACAGCGCCAGGACAAAGAGGGAATGCGCGTCGTAATATAGTCTCAGCAGAGCCAGCGAACCAGGTGATAAACCCGCTGGCTCTCTGATGAAAACGATGGTCCATAGACGACTGCGGCATGAATGCCGCGGTCGGGATCATGACCTGCAAGGGCGCTCTGCTCATCCTGCATCTCCCTGACACACCCCTCTGAAAAGCGTTTCCTGTTTTTTCGCTTGCTTGATACAAGTGCGAATACAGTTGCCTGCACACTTGCATCCGGATCAACGGGGAAGGGTGTCATGGGACGACCGCTTACTCCTCTTCTATCAGCAGGGCAAGTTCATCCCTGTCAATTCGTGCGCGCTGGCCGGGTAGCATGCTGACGATGTCTGAACGCCGTAATTCGGCAACGATACGACTGACAGTTTCTGTTGTCAGTGCCACCATTGCGCCGATATCCTCTCGAACAGGCAGAGTGAAACTGCCATCCGCCTGGGTTGTATTCGCGTCGAGCCACAACAGCAGGTTGATCACACGGTTGCGTGCCGTGCCTGTAGAGAGTTGGGTCAGCCAGGAATCTGCAGTAATGAGTGCATTTTTCCAACGTTCCAGCAACTGGCGATGCAGGCGCGGTGTCTCTTCCGAGAGCGTGTTGATGACAGTCATGGGGATCTGGCAGGTTTCCACCGGGGTCAGGGCGATTGCATTGTGCTGATAATTACCACCAGTGGTTATCTCGATACCGGCAAGGTCACCAGGCCTGAGAATGCGCACGATTCTCGGCGTACCGTCAGGCAGATACTGCACCAGCTTAACCAGTCCTGAGCGCACTGTGTAGACATGCTCGGCGGCGCTCTCCAGGTGATAAAGTGCCTCACCATGTTTGAAAACGACCTCATGGATGGGATTGTGGATATGCACGAAATCTTCGTGTTCAAGATCCGCAAAGAGCGCCAGGTGACGTATGCCACAAGTTTCGCATTTCTCAGCGCCTGACCATGCTGTCTCTATCTTGTCCTGTTTCATATATGCCTGGTTACCTTTTGATCCCGATCGCGTGGGCAATTAAAACAACATACTCTTCTCACATGGAGCCCGGGTTGCTGTTACTTCTCTAATTCGTGTACCTTAGCCACTTTCTTTTATTGTATCAATTGATATGATAATTAAATGATATGGCATTGCTGTGTAAATTATTGTCTGTGTCCGCTGTAAAGTGATGCAAACAGGCCGCCTTGCTGCATCAGCTTCTGGTGGTGTCCATCTTCCACGATTCTGCCATCCTCGAAAACCAATACCCTGTCTGCCTGTTGAACAGCACTGAGGCGGTGCGCAACGATGATGGTTGTGCGTCCCTTGAGAAAGGTTTCGAGTGCATCGTGCAAGCGCTGCTCGGTAGATGTATCGAGCGCCGATGTTGCTTCGTCGAGAATCACTACTTTCGGGTTTGTCAGCAGCATGCGAGCAATTGCAAGACGCTGGCGTTGGCCGCCGGAGAGGCGAATACCATCATTGCCGACCAGGGTATCAAGCCCTTCAGGCATAGCCTCGATTGTTGCTTTCAACTGGGCGATTTCCAGCGCTTTCCAGAGTGCTTCGTCATTGACTTCACACCCTAGTGTCAGGTTAATGCGAACCGTGTCATTGAGAAGGGCGGGATGCTGGAGAACGGAAGCGATATTATCCCTGACAGTATCTAGGCCGATTTCGGTTACCGGAATACCATCGAAACAGACATTGCCACTGTCAGCCTCGTAGAGCCCCAGGAGTATTTGCACCAGGGTTGTCTTGCCGCCTCCGGAAGCGCCTACAACTGCCACTTTCTCTCCGGCAGGTATATCCAGCGAGAGATTGTTCAGAACCGGTTTCGATTCTTCGTCTTCCCTGTTGCCATAGGAAAAATTGACCTGGTGCAGTTGTATCGAGACAGTCTGCTTGCCTTCAAAGGGGTTCTCATTGTGTGCATAGCTGGGTTCCAGCGACACATCAAAGAGGCTGTTAATGCGCTCCAGCGCTGCCTTTGCCCCGTGCCATGCGTACTGTACGCTCAGTACCTCCTGTACTGGGCCCATCATGAACCAGAGATAGGCAAATACTGCCAGCATTTCACCTATAGTCAGGTCGGAATAGAGCACCATGAACATGCTCACGGCGCGAAACACATCGAAACCGAAGAGGAAGATGACGAATGAAAAGCGTGATGCGGCGTCACTTTTCCAGGCGAAATTTGCGGAGTCCTCACGAACCTTTCCGGCCACCTCGATAATGCGACCGAAATAGTGTTTTTCGCGGTTGGATGCCCGAATCTGCACGATTGCATCGAGAGTTTCCGAGAGCGACTCCTGAAAAAGCTGAAAGGCGCTGTTTTCTCGTCGTTTCAACTGTTTGACCTTGCGTCCAAACAGGGTCGTGACATAGATAACCACCGGGTTTAGCAGCAGGATGAATAGTGCAAGTTGCCAGTGCATCCATAGAAGCACAGCTGCCGTACCGAGGATGCTGAGTACGGCGACCAGGGTTTTGCTGACACTGACGCTGACAAAGTCATCGAGTGCCTGCAGGTCAGTGACAAGATGAGATGCGACTGTTCCAGACCCGATGGTTTCGTATTCGGCCATTGATATGCGCTGCAGGCGTTGCAGCAGTGTGCGGCGAATACGGAAAATGACATCTTTCGAGATCAGTGTGAATTCACGGCTCTGCCACACGCTGAAAATCAGTGATGACAGCCTCAGCAGCAGGGTCACCGCGAGGACAATCAGTATATATAGAGCCGGCCCGTGCCAGCTTTCGGGGAAGAGGGGGTTGATGAAACCGATTGCTGCCCCTGGTTTGTCCAGCAACACCTCGTCGACCAGAAGGGGTATCAGAAGTGGAACAGGAACCGCCAGTGCAGTACCGATAATGGCGACAATATTTGCTACAAGCAGTTCGTGTCTATGGCCTAACACCATCTTGACCAAATTGTTCCAACTGTAGGTCTGCTCTGGAGTTGTCTTGTTATTCTTCATGCGCCCGATTGTAGCACCGTGCCGATGCTCTTCATTCACGAAAATTACATGCGTGATCTATTTCTGTTAGCCTTTCGTGCATCTGCTAAAATAATCTGCAATATTGAACATGACGGGGATCCGGGAATGCAGTGCATTCAATCAATTTTCAAAACTGCCGGTGCTGTTTCACTTCTGAGCGCAATACTCATATCGGGTGTTATTGCAGATGATCTGCGAGATATCTACGACCAGGCAAAATCGAATGATGCGCAATATCGTGCTGCCGGTTACACGCTTGAGGCAAGCCGTGAGGCCAAGCCGCTGGCCAAATCAGGCCTGTTGCCACAAGTGGTCCTGAATGCAGGCACGACCTGGGGTAATGGCGATTCCTATTCTGGTTCAAATAATACTGGCTCCGCATCACTCGATTTGACACAGCCGCTTTTCAATCGCGGAAATTTCATGCAGTACAAGCAGGCTGATAGTGTTGTGGCTAAAGCAGAAGCTGAGTACACGACCGAAGAGCAGGGACTGATTATTCGTGTTGCAGAGGCCTATTTCAACGTACTTGCAGCAGAGGATAATCTGCGTTTCACACGCTCCGAGACCAAGGCGATATACAATCAGCTTGACCAGGCCAAGCAACGTTACGAAGTGGGTCTGATTGCAATTACAGATGTCCATGAGGCACAGGCTTCTTACGATAATGCGCGTTCAAACCAGATCCAGGCTAATAACGAGCTCGATAATGCCAGAGAGGCGTTACGTGTCATCGTTGGTGGGGGCAGTATCGGTGAGCTGGCAAAGCTCAAGCCCTCGATTCCACTCAGGCGTCCAAACCCGTCAAGCCTGGATTACTGGAGTAAGCAGGCACTGGAGAACAATCCATCTGTGAGTGCTGCACACCAGGCGGTTGAAATTGCGCGCAAGGAAGTTGAAGTTAAGAAATCGGGTCATTATCCAACACTCGATCTGGTTGCATCAAAATCAGAGGTGTGGGACTCCCCCTCAACAGGAACTGATTTTAGTGACGAGATGATTGGATTGCAGCTGACATTGCCTATATACCTGGGCGGATCAGTCTCATCCAATGTACGCAAGACACGTCACGAACTGAAAGCTGCGCTTGAGAGTTATGAAGGACAGAAACGGCTAGCAAATCGCCAGGTTAGAGATGCATATCGTGGAGTGGAATCAGCAATCAGCCAGGTCAAGGCCTTGCAGGCTTCAACTGTATCTGCACAGAGTGCTCTGGATGCGACAACTGCCGGTTACGAGGTTGGCAGTCGAACCCTGGTCGATGTTTTGATCGCACAGCGCAATCTCTTCGGGGCTCGTAGTAACTATGCGAGTGCACGTTACCAGTATGTACTCAATGGTCTCTACCTTCGACAGGCTGCCGGGAATCTTTCTGAGTCTGATCTCGATGACGTCAACAAATTGCTGAAGTAAGCTGTTGCCGTGAACCAGCTACTACTGATCGGGGCTGGAGGTGCACTTGGTGCAATCGGGCGTTACTGGATGTCGACGCTTGTCTACCAGTTTGCGGGGCGCGGTTTCCCGTGGGGCACCCTGGCTGTCAACCTGCTTGGTTCACTGTTGATGGGAGTTTTCTATGTGCTGCTGGTTGAGCGCCTGGCGAGCAACGGTGACTTGCGAGCGTTTCTGATGATTGGCTTTCTGGGCGCATTTACAACTTTTTCGACCTTTTCCATAGAGACCCTGATGCTGATCGAGGAGGGGGCATTACTGCGAGCTGTCGGTAATGTACTGCTTTCGGTCGTCAGCTGTGTGACTGCAGCCTGGATCGGAATCATGCTTGCAAGGAGTATCTGATGTCGAAAGCGCGTCTTGTCAGAATCTATCTCATGGAAGCAGGTGATCATTTACACGCATTGCTGGAGAAGCTGCGTTCACAGGAGACACTCCGTGGTGTGACTGTGTTCAGGGGGATTGCGGGATTTGGTGACTCAGGTAAACTGCACGCCGCATCCCTGGTAGACCTGTCACTGGAATTGCCAGTCGTTGTGGAATTCTTTGATACACCACAGCGGGTTGAACAGATACTTGCACACCTTGCTGATGACCTGCCTGCCGGGCATGTGATCAGCTGGGATGTAGAACTTAACGATTAATTACATATTTTCAGGGCAGACAAATGCTTGACCCAAGGCGTTTACGCACACAACTTGAGGCCACCGTTGAAGAACTCGCACGTCGTGGATTTCAACTCGACACGGCTCGTTTTACCGAGCTCGAGGAGCAACGTAAATCACTCCAGGTAAAGACCCAGGAGCTACAAAACGAGCGCAATAGCCGTTCCAAAGGGATCGGAAAGGCGAAGGCAGCCGGTGAAGATATTCAGCCGCTGCTTGATGCGGTTGCAAATCTTGGTGACGAACTCAAGCAGGCCGACAGTGCGCTTGACGAAATACAGAAAGAACTCAATGCGATGCTCGCAGGCATACCCAATGTGCCGCATCCCTCTGTGCCTGTTGGTAACGACGAGGAAGATAATCGTGAAGAGCGCCGTTGGGGTGAATTGAAAGAGTTTGAATTCGAACCGAAGGATCACGTTGAGCTGGGTGCTGCTAAGGGTGGCATGGATTTCGAGACAGCGGCAAAGATAACAGGTTCACGTTTCAGTGTTCTCAGTGGACCATTGGCGCGCCTGCACCGTGCATTAATCCAGTTCATGCTGGATCTGCATTCTGGTGAGCATGGTTACACAGAGAGTTATGTACCATATCTCGTCAACAAGGAGAGTCTCTACGGCACCGGCCAGTTGCCCAAGTTTGAGGAAGAGCTCTTCAAGTTGCAGGGTGAAATGCCTTACTACCTGATTCCTACTGCAGAAGTGCCGTTGACCAATATCTTACGAGACGAAATTATCGATGATACGGATCTTCCGTTGAAGTATGTTGCCCATACTCCCTGTTTTCGCAGTGAGGCGGGTTCATACGGTCGTGATACACGCGGTATGATTCGACAGCACCAGTTTGAAAAAGTCGAAATGGTTATGGCAGTTCGTCCGGAGGACTCCTACCAGGAGCTGGAAGAGTTGATCGGGAATGCGGAAACCGTGCTGCGCAAGCTTGGTTTGCCATACCGCGTGGTGACACTCTGTACCGGTGACCTCGGTTTCTCATCAGCCAAAACATACGATATCGAAGTCTGGCTTCCCGGGCAGCAGGCCTACCGTGAAATCTCTTCCTGCTCCAATTTCGAGGACTTCCAGGCGCGTCGCATGCAGGCTCGCTGGCGCAACCCTGAAACAGGAAAGCCTGAGCTGTTGCATACCCTGAACGGTTCCGGACTTGCAGTTGGCAGAACGCTTGTAGCAGTGATGGAGAACTACCAGGACAGGCACGGAAACATCCTGATTCCAGAGGCACTGCAGCCGTATATGAATGGCCTGAAGCACATTTAAAGAGAGCTGCAAAAAGGGGACAGACCACGTTTTTTCGCAGTAAAACCTGGTCTGTTTTTTTGTGCAATATTCAGATTCCCGCTTTCGCGGGGATGACGAGTTGGGATGAAGGTTCTGCCCCAGGGGCAAGCCGGGATAACGGAAAAGAGGAGGCGGCCGTGAAGGCAGTTGCTTTACTTTTTCGGAATCAGTTCGCTGATCTGCTTGACCAGTTCAGGGTCATCCCACTCAACGCCACCAAACAGCGTGTAGCGAATCTTGCCTTGTGTATCGATAATGAAACTCGAAGGTGCGGCAAAAACCTGCCATGCACCGATCGAGGCACCGCTCTCATCCATCAGGATGGTGAACTCGGGTTTGACCTCTTCAACGAAAGCCCTGACCTCAGCCTCTGTTTCTGCCATATCGACGGCGAGTATCTTGAAGTTCTCTTCCCCAAGCTGTGCCTGCAGGCGGTTCATTGAGGGCATCTCGGTGCGGCACGGAGCGCAGTAGGTTGCCCAGAACTGCACCATGACAACACGGTCCTTGTAGTCTGCCAGGTTATGAACCTTACCGTCCAGGTCAGTGAGTTCCAGCGTTGGCGTCAGGTCACCCGTGTAGGGCTTGAGGCTGCCAATACCGGCAATTGCAGTTGCCGAGAGCAGCAGTAGTACAACAGTTTTCAGCAAGGTTTTCATTGTTCAGGTTCTCTCAGGTAGAAAAGACCTGCCTTGATCAATCCGGCAAGTTGAAAGGTGACAGTCTCCTCAGGCAGGTTGGCATCCTCGCGCTTGAAGAAGTAACCGCGCACACTCGGGATGACTTTACTATGCACGGTGCTACCACCTGCGCTGAGAGATTCGGATAAGTGCTTGATGCCCCAGCGATTGGGTGTGCGGCCACCCTCGAACAGCATCAGGTCGAGTTTTGTCTTGCCGACTGACTCCTTGTAAACCGGTGGCATACCGGGTTGTGGCTTACCTTCATTGAGGCGTGGAAAAAGCAGGATGGCGCCTTTCAGCCGGTCATCGTCAGGATGGAGTTCTTCCCACAGGGCAACACCACGCAATAGCAGGTCGGTATCCGGGCCGCTTGCGATCAGGTAGATTTTTTTATCACTCTCGGCAACTGCCATGTCGAGCAAGGCGATGACATCCTCTGTAGCGATTGATTCAACACTGCTCTTGAGTTTCGGCAGCATGTAGCCGGTTAACATGTCTGGCATCCACACTTCCACACCATCTTCAGAGAGGGCTTTCGCTGTTTCCTCCTCATGCAGGCCCGCACCTGCGTCACAGGCAAAACCGAGCAGCAATCGGTCTCCGTCAGCAGGGAAGATACGGATTTCTATGTCTGTACCGTCAGGCATTTCGATTTCGCGTAGCTCAGACTCCAATTCGGCACTGAGTGGAGCTACAAGCAAAACAGCAAGTAGAAGTGTGACCAGATTTTTCAACAAGTAGCGCATAGGATTGTATGAATCGTTGCAGTACAATGAATCGAAAAGAAGTATCTCAGAAATGAGCCTGCTTCAACCTTGACCAATATCAATAATTACTAATATATTAATGATAGCATAGATCAATTAAGGATAACGGGTATTCTACATGCCAGTCACCAGAAATCTAATTGCGGCACTCATGTTTTTTGCACCACCATTTGCTGCTGCAGAGACTGCATCATATGTCAGCATGCCCGAAGAAATGATCCTGGCGACTGAACTGGACGCGGATATTGAGAGGGGCAAGGAGCTGTTTGCGCTTTGTGCTACCTGTCATTATGAAAATGCACTTGGAAAAGCGGATGGCAGTTTCCCTTCAATAGCAGGACAGCACAAGAGTGTTGTTATCAAGCAGATGGCCGACTTTCGTGCCGGTAATCGTGATAATCCGACCATGTTTCCCTTCTCGGATGCCGCCACAATCGGTGGTGCCCAGGCGTTAGCGGATGTAGCCGCATATATTGCCAGTATGCCGTCCAATACTGAACCGGGTCAGGGGAGTGGTGAAGACCTTGATACCGGTGCTGTACTGTTCAAGGAGCATTGTGTTCTATGCCATGCTGAAGATGGAACTGGAAGTGCTGATTTCGCATTCCCGCGCTTGCAGAGTCAGCACTATGAATATCTTAAACGGCAGATGCTGTGGATTCGTGATGGCCATCGTCGCAATCCGAATCCCGAGATGAAAAGACGCCTGTCGTTGATGGATGATGCACAGATCGAAGCAGTTGCCGACTATATTTCAAGCATCAGGCTCGACTGAGTACGGGGCATCTCAACAACTCTTCCCGGATCGAGTGGGTTATTTCGCAATCCACATAATGGCCGCATCCTCGTGGCGCTTCGGCACTATGCGATTCAACAGCACGACCCCGGCTGGTGTGCGCCACTGGATCATTTCTGATGAGAAGTCGAGTGGCTGGCCTTCGGCCTTGACCTGGATTTCCATCTTTTCTACTGCCAGGTCGTGATAGGCGAGTTGGTAAACAACTTTCAATGCCTGAAGCGAGTTGTTGCTGAAAAAAAGCGACATGTGCTGGGATGGCAGTTCGTTGAAGGCTCCGAGCGATGCCTGGCAGAGGCGATCGCCGAACTCGGTACTCCTGTCTTCACAGACAATGTCGACATCCGGAAACTGTTCCAGGAACATCTCTTCGGTGATGTCGGCACCAAGATTCTCGATTTTCAGACTGATGGTGTCTTTACCAAACAGGCTGAGCAGCATCTGGTCGTAGCTGAGGCGACCATGCTCGGTCATGATGAGCCAGTAGAGTGGTGCAATGACGATAACGATCAGGAACAGGGTTCTGACCGGTTTTGGCAGATTTGGGGCTTTTGACTCACTCATGGGACTCGTTTCTCGGTGGTGTCTGTTTTGCGGAGGCTATTCTGACAGAGTGGTGACGGGCTGACTATAGTTAATTGGATACTGGCCGACCTGGTGCGGGATCTATCCCCTGACCATAGCGATCAAGAGTGCCACAAAGAGCACAACTGCAAGGAGAATGATGGCAAAGCCGCGCCACTCGGCACTGCTGCCTTTCGGGCCATTCTCCATCTGGTCCTTTGCCGCCGGCCACAGTCGCCACACCATCATCAGCAACAAGATCGCAAAGGTAATCTTCAGAAAGAGTTCCATCGTGTTGTTTCCCCTGAAATAAGAACCCCGGCCTTAAGCCGGGGTAGATGCCATAGCCTGGTATTGTTTAGTCGTCAGACATGATGCCGAGAAGACTCAGCAGATGAATGAAGATGTTGAAGATAGTCAGGTAGAGGCCATAGGTGGCCATGATGTAGTTGGTTTCGCCACCATTGATGATACGGCTGGTGTCAAACAGGATAAAACCACTCATCAGCAGGATGACCGCACCTGAAATTGCCATCGAGAGTGCAGGCATGTTGAAGAACAGGCTGGCGACAATGGCAACGATCACAGCGATCATGCCGGCAAACAGGAAACCGCCGAGAAAGCTGAAATTCTTGCGGGTAGTGAGCGCATAGCCCGACAGTGCAAGAAATATGATGCCGGTTCCGGCAAATGCAGTACCGATGATTTGAGGGCCTTTAGGCAATTGCAGGTAGATGCTCAGCAACGCTCCCAGGCCAAAACCCAGCATGCCGGTGATGAGGAAAATGACACCAATGCCGGATGTTGAGTTGGCAGTACGTGGCAGTACGAACATGCCCAGTACCATGGCGCCGATGACGCTGATCATGTATGCCATTGGTGGCACTTGCAGAAAGAGTGAAACTGTTGCCATGACCGCGCTGAATAAGAGCGTGGCGGATAGCAGCATATAGGTATTTTTCAGTACCTTGTTGGTGGACAGTACCTGTTCCTGTGAACGTGGTGCACTGATTACACGACTCATGTCATAAACTCCGTTATATTCGATTGAATTGATTCAATAGTGGTTAGAATATCCTGTTCGCTGCAAAGTTCAACTGATTTTGCTTCATATTCCGGTAAATTGTATGGTTTTAACCCGCGTGGGAATAGATATCGGACATTATATATATCTACAGACTACAGTGGTGGTCAGATTGGCATTTGCAGATTATGATACAGATTATATTTCCTGACATCACAGCTACAAAGGCGCCATGAATACGAGCGATCAGAACAGTTTTTCCTATATGAATTTGATCCTTTTGCTGGCAACGATGCTGCTTATGCTATCTGCTTGCGGTGGTGGTGGCGGAGGCGGTTCAACGCCGGTTGCGAATATTATTCCAAATGCAGTTGCTGGTGGTGATCAGCAGGTCACTGAAGGTGACAGTGTTACCCTTGACGGTACTGCGAGTAGTGACCCGGATGGAAACATTACCGGTTATGTATGGCAGCAAATAGCAGGGACCAGTGTTGGCAGTCTGAATGATGCTGGTGAGGGTAAGGTCAGTTTTACTGCACCCAATGGTGACCATGACCTGACTTTTCAGTTGACGGTGACGGATAATGACACAGCAAACGACACGGATACTGTCAACGTGGCGGTTTCGGCCCAGAGTGTTTCAAACCTTGCCCCCACAGCCAATGCCGGAGATGATATTTTTGCTGACGAAGGCGATGTGGTCTCCCTGGATGGTCGAGCAAGCAGCGACTCTGATGGTACTGTTGATCACTATCAATGGTCGCTCTTTAATAAAGATACCGGGGAGAGCGATCCGGTACTGGCTGGCGCATCAAGCGCGGAGGCAACAGCTACCCTTCCCGCATCAATGACAACTGATACGGTTTATACCTACAAGCTGACTGTGACTGACAATCTCGGTGCCACGAATTCGGATTATGTCGATATTACAGCGAACGCAAATCCCGTTACCGGCCAGACCGTCAGTGGTTCCATTGCGATTCCACCCGGTAACCGTGTAGACCTTGATACCCTGGATCCGAATACAACACCTGGCAATAATGATTCAATCGGATTTGCCCAGTCAATGCCTAACCCGGCCGTGGTTGGCGGCTACAGCAGAAATAGCGATGATGAATACGACTATTATTCTGCAACGCTATCTGCAGGAGAGGCGATATCACTCCTGATCGGGCGTAAGAGTGAGGCGGACCTCGATCTTTACCTGAAGACACTCGGTGGCACAACTGTGGATGCGTCCCTTAGCTATGACTCTGACGAGAGTGTCACAGTACCCTCCAGCGGAACCTATATCATTGAAGTTCATGCATGGTCAGGTGCGTCTGCCTATCACCTTGTTATAGGTGAAAATGCCACAGCCGTGGCTTCTAACGGCTACCGCCTGAGCGATGATTTTGTTGCTGATGAGGTGCTTGTCAGGCACAAGCCTGCTGTAAAAGCAGGCGTTGAACTGCAGCTCGACAATACGCTTATGACTAATCTTGGTATGGTTAAGCAGGCTGGTCAGGCTGGTGATATTCAACTCTATAGAGTGAAACCACAAAAAAATCTTCAGGCATTCGCTGACTCACAGCTGTTCAGCAGCAGAGTGAGGACGATGAGTTCCAGCCAGCAGCAGAAATATGAAACCCTGACATCGATCAAACTGCTGGCATCTGATCCGTCGGTTGCCTTTGCAGAGCCTAACCGGATACTCAAACCTTTAGCGACACCAAATGATACGGATTACGGTCTGCAGTGGCACTATCCCCAGATCGGATTGCCAGCGGCATGGGATGAAACCTATGCCTCTTCAGCGAAAATTGCCGTGATCGATACAGGAGTGCTTCTGTCACATCCCGATCTTACGAACCAGTTGAGCGCGGACGGATATGACTTTATCAGTAGTACATCGATCAGTGCGTACGGCGATGGTATCGATAATAATCCTGATGACCCAGGTGATTCTTCCAATCCGGGCGTCTCGAACAGCAGCTTTCACGGTACCCATGTTGCGGGTACTGTTGCAGCGGAGAGCAACAATAGTATCGGTGGTGCCGGGGTGACATGGAAAACATCCAGCCAGATTGTTCCTGTGCGGGTGCTGGGAGTCGGTGGTGGTACAACCTATGATGTTTTGCAGGGAGTCAAGTGGGCTTCTGGACAGGTAAATGATGCACCAGCACCAGACCAACTCGCTGCACCGGTTGATGTGATCAATCTGAGCCTTGGAGGCAGCGGTTCCTGTGGTGTATCTGAACAAGCCGTCTACTCGGCTGCGAAAGCAAACGGTGTTACCGTGGTTGTGGCAGCGGGTAATTCGGGCGGCAATGCAGCAAATTTTTCTCCAGCAAATTGTGACGATGTTCTGACAGTCAGCGCTGTCGGTTATGACAAGAGCCTCGCCTACTACTCAAACTTTGGTCTGGATATCGATGTTGCTGCACCCGGGGGTAATATGAGCCAGGACCTCGACGGTAACGGTGATCCGGATGGTGTCTACAGCACTCTGGGTGATGATACCCCGACATATGTGACTTATAATTACGATTACTATCATGGTACCTCGATGGCAACACCACACGTTGCCGGTGTAATCGGCTTGATGAAGTCAGCAAACAATACACTCACTCCTGACGATATCGAGGCGATGCTGATCAATGGTTACCTCACGGAAGATATCGGACCTACCGGTTTTGACACCAGCTTTGGACATGGTCTGATCAGGGCTGACCTGGCTGTGACTGCAGCCAAGAATCCGCCTGTCATTCCCCCGAATCTTGCTGTCTATCCGGGTGTACTCGACTTCGGTTCAATTTTTACTCTTGCAACTCTGACGGCTTCCAATACAGGTGCCAGTGGGTTGAATATTATTGGTGTCTCGGACAACCAGTCATGGCTTACGGTGACAGAGCCAGAGACAACGGATGGGCTTGGCACCTACACGGTTCATGTCGACAGAAGTGGTCTTTCTGCCGGCACTCACAATGCGACGATCAGTTTTGACTCAAATAATAATGACATCAACGTCAATGTCAGTATGTCTGTTGGTCCAGCTGATGCTTCGGCAGATGTAGGTTATATCTATGTTCAACTGATCGATGCCGGTACTGATAGCGTTGTTGATACGGTGACTCCGAATGGCTCCGGAGCCTACAGCTTTACCGGTGTTCAGGACGGTGACTATAAAATAGTTGCTGGTACTGATTATAACAACGATGGCGCCATCTGTAGCAGAGGTGAAGCCTGTGGTGCATATACAAGCCTCTATGATCAACAGACTGTCAATGTCTCAGGTTCTGATGAAAGCGGAAATAACTTCACAGTTGGTCATGATGTCGCTTTTACACCTGCATCAGCAGCGCGCTAATCAGGATTAAACGCTGTAATCGGCCGATTTTTTCTGAATCGGCCGATTGCATATGTTTTAAGAGAAAACACATTATTAACAATAAGATAGGCAAAGTACGAGAATACGTACTGGCAGGAAATTTCAAATTTATTCATTTTTTTTCAAATTGTCTGTAAGGATTTCTTCCTGCAGACGACTAAACTTGTGAACCCGAAACTAAATCAGGTTTTTTTATAAATAACTTTGCTGTTCTTAAGGAGAATGGAATATGAGTAAGTACGACGCAAACTTCCGCACTGTAGCTTCTGGTGCAATTATCGCTCTCGGTATGGCTGGTACTGCACACGCTGCAGCCGATGCCAACCCGTTTGGGCTGACTGCACTCGACAACGGTTATCGCGTTGCCCAGTCCGCTACTGAAGGTAAGTGCGGCGAAGGCAAGTGCGGCGGCAACAAGGCCAAGTCAGCGATTGAAGCTAGCTGTGGTGGTGACAAGAAAGCCGGTGAAGGCAGCTGTGGTGGTGACAAGAAAGCCGGTGAAGGCAACTGCGGTGGCAACAAGGCAGCAGGCGAAGGCAACTGCGGCGCTGACAAGGCCAAGGCAGCCGGTGAAAACAAGTGCGGCGAAGGCAAGTGCGGCGGTAAGAAGTAATATACCGTCTACCGGGGGCAGGTGACTGCTCCCGGTAATCTTGTCTCCCAATCAGAATGTGCAGGTGCTCAGCCTGCAATATCAAAAATAAATCTACGGCATACCTTATCAATATGACTATCGATACTGAAAAAGTCACAGGAGCAGGGCTCGGGCTACGCCGGGGGTTACTTGAAGAGTGGCACGAACTTGAAGAGAAACAGCCGGAACTCCTGCCTGATTTCATCGAGGTAACGCCGGATAATTGGATGGGCCTGGGTGGTCGATATGCGCGTGAAATGCGCCACTTTACTGATCGTTACCCGACTTTGAGCCACGGCCTGTCATTGTCGCTTGGTGGTCCCGATCCACTTGATACTAAATTCATTGACCGTCTCGGTCGCTTCATGGATGAGTACAATATCACCTCATTCAGTGAGCACCTGAGCTACTGTACCGATGGTGGTCATCTTTACGATTTGCTCCCGCTGCCCTTTACCGGGGAGGCCGTTGAGCATGTCAGTTCGCGCATCCGCGCTGTTCAGGAACAACTGGGCAGGCGTATCGCTATTGAAAATGTTTCCTTTTATGCAGCACCCGAGGGCGAGATGAGCGAGATCGATTTCCTCAACGCGGTGCTCTCGGAAGCGGACTGTGATCTGCTGCTGGACGTCAACAACGTCTACGTCAACAGCCACAATCACGCATACGATGCGCATGATTTTATCTCTGCTGTACCAACAGAACGCATCTCCTGGCTGCATATGGCAGGACATCTGCAAGAAGCCCCGGATCTGATTATCGATACCCACGGCGATAGTGTTGTCGATCCGGTGTGGGATCTGCTGCAGTACACCTACAGCTGTCATGGCGTTCAACCAACCCTGCTTGAGCGTGATTTTAACCTGCCGCCGATGCATGAATTGATCGATGAGCTGGCGATCATCAGGCAGTACCAGCAGGGGGTGTCGAGTGACGCAGCATAAATCACGTCTTGCGCAACAGCAGTTCGAATTTACCAGCGCATTACGAGACCCGGATTGCACCACGATTCCGGCCGGCGTTCCGCATGAACGCCTGGAGGTCTACCGGGAGCTGTTTTTTAACAATGTACGCGGTATTCTTGAAAGTGCCTTTCCGGTCATACACGAGATACTGCCAACCGAATTGAGTGAAACCCTGGCGCGTCGTTTCTTCAGGGAACACAGCAGCCACACGCCTGAGTTTCCCCGTTTTCCGCGCGAGTTTCTGTTGTGGCTGGAGCAGCGTGAAATGGCCGAAGAGGGAGAGCCTCCATTTCTCTACCAGCTTGCGTTATGGGAATGGACTGAACTTGATGTCTTGCTGGACCCGGCAGCTGAACCACAGCCAGCAGGTGCGATGGATGATGTACTGGCACAGGTACCACTGCTGGCGCCGACCCTTCAATTGCATGCATTTGACTACCCGGTACACAGGATTTCGGCCGATTTTATCCCCGAAGAACCCCTTGAGACACAGGTCTACCTGGTCGCATTTCGTACACCTGATGAAGGTATTGAATTTATCGAACTTAACCAGGCGAGCGCTGCGCTGGTGCAGGTCATGCTGGAAAGCCCGGGAAAAACGGGCGAAGAGTATCTGCGCGCCCTGGCTGAATTGATGGGGTATGCCGATGCTGAACAACTGCTTGGATTCGGCAGGGAGTTTTTCAACGATTTATATCAACAGGGTGTGTTGGTTGGCACGCTCGAACATAACAAGAGTGAATAAGAAAAATGATCAAGCTGATTAACAAGCTGCAGGATCTACTTGATGCAACGAGATCAATCGATTTCCTGGCACCACTGGCACTGCGACTCTACCTGGCCCCTGTTTTCTGGATGGCTGGAACCAATAAACTTTCCGACATGGATAGCACGATCGCCTGGTTTGGGAACCCGGAGTGGGGCCTCGGTCTGCCGTATCCAGAGCTGCTGGCATGGGCTGCGACGCTCACCGAGGCTGGCGGTGCGATTCTACTGGTACTGGGTCTCGCGGTACGCTGGATCTCATTACCATTGATGGTCACCATGGTGGTTGCAGCAGTGACTGTTCATCTTGAGAATGGCTGGCTGGCAATTGCAGAGGGCAGTGGTTTGTTTGCTACCGAGCGTACCATCGAGGCCAGCGAGAAACTCGACCGCGCCAGGTTGATCCTGCAAGAACATGGAAATTACGATTGGCTGACATCAAGCGGCAGCTACGTGGTTCTCAATAACGGTATTGAGTTCGCGGCAACCTACTTCATTATGCTGCTGGCGTTGTTTTTCATCGGTGCCGGCAAATATCTCAGTGTGGATGACTGGCTCTACAGGCGATTTCGCCAGAATTGATCCGGCTTGCATGTTGACATGAGAGTTATCGACCATGAGTCCCAGCAAACCCTGAATACGGGTGCTCATCCGGTCGATATACCTTTCCTGCTCACTCGCGGGTACAATAGACTCTGTTTCATTCTTTTCGGACCAGCAATGGATACAGATCCATCCGCCAACTGGATGCAGGAAGCCGAGTTAGCCGATTTGCGGCACGATCTGCTGCGTTTTGTGCGCCTGCAACTGCGCGATGATGCTGCAATGGCAGAAGATATTGTCCAGGAAGCGCTCGTGGCGGCCTATACCAACAGGGATAAGTTCTCTGGCAGGGCGCAGGTCAAAACCTGGGTTTTCTCAATTCTGCGCAACAAGATTGTCGATTATTTTCGTACCAACAGCCGACGCCCGGAGCAGAGCCTTACCAGGGATGATGGCAGTGAAGCGGAAATCAATGAACTGTTTGATGACAAGGGTCACTGGAACAAAGGCCTGCAGCCAAAAAAATGGGGCGACCCTGAAAGCTCCCTGGAAAACCAGCAGTTCTGGGAGATTTTTGAAATCTGCCTCAATGGCATGAATGAGGCCACTGCGCGTGTTTTCGGTATGCGTGAACTGCTTGGTCTTGAAACTGCAGAGATCTGCCAACAACTCGATATGAGTGAAAACAACTGCTGGGTTGTCCTGCATCGCGCACGTGCAAAGCTACGCCTTTGTCTTGAACACAAGTGGATAGGGGCAGAGTCATGCTGAGCTGCAAAGACGCGACAAAACTGGTCTCACAGAAGCAGGATGCACAGCTCTCCCTGATGCAACGTATCTCCCTGCGCCTGCACCTGATGATGTGCTCCGGCTGTAAAAACTATGAACGGCAAATCGATGTGATCCACAAGGCATGCCGGCGTATTTCGGGATCTGATGACTGATTCAGGCTTGGCTGTTCGATCCTGGTTGAATGATCCCTTCAGGAAACAGGTGAATTCTCTCTCCTTCTGAATACTCTGTTTCAGGCGCTGATCAAGCAGTGTAAGTTCTTACGATTGCCGACAGGCATGACAAAATATGATGATGAACTGGTAGCTCGCTTGCGGATACTGCATACTCAGGTATGTAATCATTTATCTGTAGTCGAACGTTTATCAATCAAAATGATGTACAAGGGAGAGATTTGTGAATTTGGACGATTTTCTTTCTGCAGGCCACAGTTTCGGTCCTGACGAGGAACTGCTCAAGGTCAAGATTCAGTCGGTAGTATTGATTACCGTCATTGGCGGGCTTGTTCTGCTGGCAACCAGCCTGTTTCGATTTGGTGAGGAGAACAGTACACAGGGTGTATTGATCGGCTTGCTCTTTTTCTTTCTCGTGATTGGTTCAAATATCGCCTTGCGCATTTCCAAGCGATATTACCCGATGGTTTCGCGCATAATTATCGGGGCATCCTATTTCATTGTTCTCCTCGTTCTCTACGAAATGACTGATAGCGCCTCGCGCGTTATCTGGCCAACGCTCTTGACGGTCGTTGTCTTTCTGTTGCGTGACCGACAAGAAGGATTTGTCCTGACCGTGATTTTCACAGCTTTACTGATGCTGCCGGAGATGTTTATACCTGGTTTTTTTCAGCTGTCCAGGGTGGACCTGCTGATTATCCTGATGAATATCATGCTGGTTGCACTGGCGATGCAGCGCTATGAAAAGATCAAGGAAAATGATCAGGCGAAACTCCTGGAAATACAGGCACAGGAAGCATATCTGCAACAACTCTTTGATGTTTCCCCCAACATGGTCGTTACCTCGGATGGTAGCAAAATGCTCAATGCCAACAGGGCGACATATGAGTACTTCGGGTTTGATTCGGCAGAGGCGCTTGTGCAGAAGCATGACTGCATATGCGACTTTTTTGAGCAACGTGAAGGCTACATTGCAGGGGTGATGGATGGGGAAAGATGGGAATCCTACCTCCTGTCGCATCCTGGTGAGCACAAGGCACTTATCATTCGTGGTGACGAGGAATGCATTTTTGATGTACGTGCTAGGAAGGTAACGAATCAAATCGTTGTGGCAGTATTCAATGATATAACCAAGATTGAGGAAGCCAAGCAGAGCCTGATACAGGCCAGTCAGTCGAAGAGTGATTTCCTCGCCAATATGAGTCACGAGATACGTACGCCGTTGAATGGCATTATCGGTATGACCGAGCTGATCATGCGAACGGATCTAGATAAGCAGCAGTCTGAATACCTATCGAAGGTGAAAACCTCATCGAAAGCGCTTCTGAATGTTATCAACGATATTCTCGATTACTCTAAAATCGAGGCGGGCAAGCTGGATCTTGAACTGATGGATTTCAATATTGAGGACTTGCTGCATAATGTAGCCAGCCTGTTTGAGTTCAGTGCCCAGGAGAAGGATGTTACTTTTCACCTGTCTACGGCCCCTGAGTTACCCTCCAAGCTGGTTGGTGACCCGCTTCGCATCACACAGATCTTCAATAACCTCGTCGGCAACGCCGTGAAATTTACCGAGAAAGGGGAGATCAATATCGAGGTGACAATCAAGGGTAAGTCTGATGAACGTATCGTGTTGCTGTGCAAGGTAGAGGATTCAGGTATTGGCATGACGCCTCATGAACAGAAAAAACTGTTTCAATCTTTCTCCCAGGTTGATAGCTCTACAACACGCAAGTACGGCGGTACAGGCCTTGGACTCGCAATTTGCAAGCAGCTGGTCGAGTTGATGGATGGAACAATCTGGGTGGAAAGTACCATCGGTGAAGGTTCAAGCTTTTTCTTTACCCTTGATCTTGCCTACGACAAGAAGACACGCACAATCGCCTCAAAAGGGTCGGGATTCAGAAAGAAGAATGTACTAGTGGTTGACGACAGCATCAATGACTTGCAGATTATCGACCACATTCTCTATTCCTGGGGGGGCAAGGCAACACTGTGTAATGAACCACAGGAGGCACTTCGCCTGGCCCGGGAAAATGAGTATGACTACCTGATTACCGACTGGCGTATGCCTGGTCTTGACGGGGTAGAACTGGTCAAGATCATGAAGGACGAACATGGTGTGAAGTGCCCGCATATCGTTATGGTTACTGCATATGAACGTGTAAACCTGATGGATGAGGCAAAGAAGAAGAACGTTGAACTTGATCGAGTGGTCAGCAAGCCATTCACATCATCATCACTGTTTGATGCACTCGCTTTCCAACATGGCGAAAAAGAGGTTACGGAGCACAGGGAGAAAAAGGTTTTCAAAGCGAGTGGCCGCGTGTTGCTGGTTGAAGATAACGAGATCAACCGGGATGTTGCGATTGAGAACCTCGAGCATTACGGTCTCGATGTCTCGGTAGCAGTTGATGGTAAGGAGGCAGTAGAGATAGCACGTGAGAAGGAGTTCGACCTGATACTGATGGACTTGCAGATGCCGGTTATGGATGGGTTTGAAGCGACCCGTCACATACGAGAATTCAATAAAGAGATACCTGTCATTGCGCTGAGCGCGGCCGTCATGAAACGAGACAAGGACCGCACAGAGGAGATAGGAATGAACGGTCATCTCGCCAAGCCCATTAACCTGGCTGAGCTTGAACAGATGCTGGCGCACTACCTGGAACACGAAATCATCGAGGTAGAGAGTGACGAAGTTGAGCAAGAGGAGTTACCGATCGAGGCGTTTGCCGGAGTGGTCGATATAGTCAAGCTTGTCGATACCGTTCACTCAAGTGACAGTGCTTATCGAGCATTGCTGGTGTTTTCAAAAGAGTATCGTGAGGCGAGTACACAGCTGGTTCCGGATGCTGTCGAGGGTGAAGAGTTTGAGCGCCTGATCCATACAATCAAGGGTGTCAGTGGTAACCTCAGACTCGAGAAAGTCTATCCACTCGCATATTCGATAGATACCGCGGATGATGCTGCAACAAAGATAGAGTTGCTGCCACAGCTTGCCGAGGCGATCAATAAAACAATAGCGGTGATTGATAAAACAGTACCGCTGGGAGATGTAGACCCGGCTGTTAAGCTGACGATCTCGGCGCAAAAACGCGATGAACTCTTTAAGCAGTTACACGAAGCAGTGCTGACAAAACGTCCACTCAACTGTACACCACTGCTTGAAGAGATGGATGCGTATCAATTCTCTGATGATGACAGTGAGATCCTTTCGAAGCTCACCGGGTTTATCGATGACTACGACTTCAAGTCAGCAATCAGCTACCTGGAGAAGATCAATGCATAATCAAACTTCAACAATTCTGCTTGTAGATGATGCCAAGAGTAATATCGACATGGTCCTGAATATCCTGGGCGATCAATACGATATTCTTGTTTCCCGTGATGGTGAAACGGCGCTGGAAATTGCAGCTGAAGAGGATATCGACCTCGTGCTGCTCGATATCATGATGCCCGGGATGGATGGTTACCAGGTCTGCGAAGCACTCAAGGCGGATGAAGAGAAGGCAGAGATTCCGGTGATTCTTATCACTGCAAAAACTGACGAGAACTCAATCGAAAAGGGTTTTGATGTTGGTGGTGTTGACTATGTCACCAAGCCGTTTAAAGACAAGGAACTGCGTGCACGCGTCAAAACCCATCTTCAGTTACGCTCTTTGATCAAACACCTGGAATATATCTCTTCCTATGACAAGATGACTGGAATCTACAACCGTGGAGAGTTTTTCAGACAGGGTGAGATACGCTGGAAAAAAGGCAGAAGCAATCTTTTCGCAGTGATGATGGATATCGATAAGTTCAAGACGATCAACGACACGTATGGTCACCCAACAGGAGACAAGGTGATCAAGGCTGTCACAAGTACAGTCAGCAGTGAACTTGGAGAAGGAACTATATTTGGCCGTGTTGGTGGTGAGGAATTTACCTTGCTGTGTAATGCAGAGACGAGTGAAGAGGTCATCGCACTGATTGAGCAGATCCGTCTTGATGTCGAGAAAATCAGGGTTGAGAGTAATGACGGTCAGGATATCAAGTGTACCATCAGTGTCGGAATAGCCGAGGCAAACGAATATATTGAGTCGCTAGATCATCTCCTCAAAATTGCGGATATGGCACTTTACGATGCCAAGGAGGGAGGTAGAAATCGCTCTATCTTCAGGGAATACCCTCCTGCCTGAGTTACAGGGATGACTTTTACAGCCCGTGAACTCGCACCACGCCGTGAACTCGTTTCCTGGGCTTTGTACGATTTTGCCAACTCGGGATATACAACCGTTGTTCTGACGGCAATATTCAACACCTATTTTGTCGCCGTCATTGCCGGTGAATCATCTGGACTCGAGCCGGGAACAGGTACCCTGTTATGGAGTATTGCGATCGGTCTCTCGAATATGCTGATTCTGCTGACTGCACCTGTGCTTGGTGCCATCGCGGATTACTCGGCGAATAAAAAAAGAATACTGGCAGTTTCCACCCTCGGGTGTGTCGCTATGACTGCGATGCTTGCATGGTCAGGGCCTGACCTTATCGTATTTACGATGGTGTTTATTATTGGTTCTGCTTTCCTCTTTGGTACCAGTGAGAATTTTATCGCCGCTTTCCTTCCGGAGATTTCTCCACCCCGTCATATGGGCCGTATATCCGGTTATGCATGGGGATTGGGATACGTGGGCGGGCTTATCGTACTTGGCACTTGCCTGCTCTATATCGAGTATGCCAAAAGCCTCGGACATGGTTCTGAGCAGTATGTACCAGTGACAATTCTGATCACGGTTGTGGTATATGGCCTGGCTGCATTGCCCACTTTCCTTTTTTTGAAAGAGCGCCAGCAACCCGGAGCGGAACTGCCAAGTGGACTTGTCGCCTACACAAAGATCGGGTTTTCCCGTATTGCTACCACTCTCAAACACAGACGGCAGTTTCGAGACCTGTTTCGTTTTCTTCTGGCTCTTTTTGTGTATGGCTGTGGCATATACACGGTGATTGTCATTGCTGCTGTTTATGCACATGAGGCGATGGGGTTTGAGACAACGGACACCATAATCATGATTATGGTGGTGAATATTACCGCTGCACTTGGTGCATTCATTTTTGGCATGATCCAGGATCGCTTCGGCGTCAAACGCACCCTGGTGCTGACTCTGCTGATCTGGATTGCGGCGATCACCACGGCCTGGGTCGGTGAGTCACGCACAATATTCTGGATAGCCGCCAACCTGATTGGTGTTGCGATGGGTGCCAGCCTGTCAGGCGGCAGGGCACTGGTGGGGCTATTTACACCGGCAGGACGCTCAGCAGAGTTTTTCGGCCTGTGGGGCCTCTCAATGAAAGCATCGGCGGTCGTGGGGCCTCTCTCTTATGGTTTCATCACCTGGTACACAGGAGGGGATCACCGCCAGGCGATTCTATCAACCCTGACGTTTTTTATTGTCGGTTTGCTTCTACTCTTTCTGGTTGATGAGGGGAGAGGGCGCGAGGCTGCCGTCATTGGTGAATAGCTGATAGAAAACGGGTTTATTTGCAGCTTTCTGAAGTCTATTCCTCCAGAAGTTCTTCCAGGCTATTCTGCCAGGCCTTATCAGACGTGGCGACATCGTACCCGGCCTGGTACAGGGCATTCATGTAGTCAGGATCGAATAGTTCATTCGGGGCAACATCAAAATCCTGGGGGACATGAGTGAGATTGATATCGAATCCGTCTCTTTTCGCCAGGTTGGAGATATTCAGCAGGTTGCCTCGTCCCTGGTATTTGATCAGTGTGCTGATTGATCGACTGGCAATATCGCTGATGGTGAGATCAACCGGTTTGTATTCAGGATCAATTTTTGTATTTCTGATCAGCCAGAATGTTTTCTTTTTCGGGTAGGTTCTGAGATGCCTTTCCATCTCACGAACCCTGAGTGCATGTGGATAAACAAATATCTGGTTTGTTACACCACCATCAACATGCACCTCCTGGTATTGTTTGCCATCGATAGTCACATTAGTTATGACTGGCGGGAATATACCCGGTACTGCTGATGAGGCCAGCATGATGTTTCTAATGAAAATTGTGGCGTCGGGATGACCACTTTCGGCAATTCTGCCAATGTCCCAGATTACCGGACGTTGCGCATCGAGATTTGTAGTGGAGATGAGAAGAATGCGTCCGCGCAGACTTTCCCGTGCAATGGCCTGGACAAACTCTTCATCAACCTCTTCTCGAATGATCCGTCGAAGCGGTTTTGTGTCGCCGAGTGATGTTCCGCCAAAAATTGCGGTAAAGGGTGTGAAGAGAAAAATATCCTTCTTCGATGTTTCCGTAAAGAAGCGTTTAATCGACGCATCGTATTCAGGCCCTAAAAACGCAAACGGAGCAATCAGGGCGCCGGTCGATACGCCTGTTACAACAGTAAACTCCGGTCTTCCGCCACGCTGCGTCCAGCCTTTCAGAAATCCGGCGCCATAGGCACCATCTTCCGCTCCGCCTGACAGTGCCAGAACATCGACACGCTCTCGCATGGATGGGTTGGTTTTCAGGGCGCTCTTCAGTCGCAAGAAGACCTTGTCGATATATGGCGGGGCTTCATCCCCCCAGTAACGGATGTCGTGAAAGCCAGTGACTTGTGCTCGTGTGTAGTTTTCTTTTGAGGGAGCGGCATGCTCGCGGGGAAAGCCTGTACAGGCTGACAGTATCAGGACAGATACGAGAATCAGGGTGTGGGTCTGTAATCCAGGCATCTTGTCGATAAATAGCACGCTAACGGCTTTCTTGTGAGAACTGGTTCAGATTGACGATATCGTACAGGGAGAAAAGCAGCAAGCCCGGATACTCGTAACGCCTGCTGCCTCTTCACTCTCCTGACTGCTCCGGAGTGACTCTGAAGCACTCACTCAGTTGATGGCTCAACCTCTCCTAAAGCATTGAAGTCATCCAGGATGCAATAGATTGCCGGAACAAGAAAGATGGCAATCATGGTGGCCGAGGTCAGACCGAATGCCAGGCTTGTCGCAAGTGGAATCAGTATCTGTGCCTGAAGACTTGTTTCTGCCAAGAGAGGCAAGAGTCCCGCGATCGTGGTTATCGATGTCAACAGGATAGGGCGAAAGCGTGCGCGCCCGGCCTGCTTTGCAGCAACATGCACCGGTATATTGTGCGCCCTGGCATCGCGAATGAATACAACAAGAAGTATGGAGTCATTAACCACCACGCCAAACAGAGAGGCCATACCGATAATACTTGGAAGGGTTAAATCCAGCCCCATCGCCATGTGTCCAAATACGACGCCAATCAGGGCTGTAGGAATAACTGACATGACTGTTATCGGTGCCAGGTAACCGCGAAATTGCAGTGCGAGCAGCATGTAGATGCCTATCATGCCGAGTAGCACGTTTCGGACTATTGACTGTCCCGTTTTAGCTGACTCATTACTCTGTCCCTGTATATCCACGCGCAAACCGGGATAGCGTTTTTCCAACTCCGGGAAGAGATCCTTTCCGGCAAGTGTCAGTATCTCCTGGGCATTGGCAATTTCGCTTTGCACATCACCACGGATATTGACGGAGCGTTCTCCATCAATTCGATTGATTCGTGCCCAGCCGCGTGTTTCATTGATATTTGCAACCACGTCAAGGGGAACCAGGGCACCGTCAGGACCAATGATACTGAGCTGGTCCAGATCGCCACTGTCACCACGATTGTTAGCGATTAGTCGAAGGTCAACCTCGTAAGTCTCGGCACCGACTGGAAACTCATCAACCTTGATACCCTGAAATGATGCCCTGACCTGGTTGGTGAGCGTTTGCGCGTTCAACCCGAGTACACCTGCGCTGTCTTTCAACTTGAGTTGATATTCACGTTTGCCAGGTCGCAGGTCATCATTCAGATCCGTTACTCCGACAAAAGTGCCCAGCCAGTTTTTAACATCGACAGCAGCAGATTTAAGATCGTCAAGATCACCGCCGATCAAGCGAATATCAAATGCCCGACCGCCCGGCCCAAGGGTAGGCTCGGCGAATGTTGTGGAAATAACATCTGCCATCAACCCTGCCTTCTCACGCCATATCTGCCTGAACTCTTCGAGGTGGGCATTTCGGACTTCGCCACTGAGAATATCTGCAATGACACGTGCCACGTGCGGCCCGGTTTCATTCGCATCTGGATTCTGTCCATAGATGACGGTGTAGTGTGTGACCAGGTCCTGCTCACCAGGCTGTAAAGGTTTGTAATGGCGGCTGGTTTCCTCCAGTGCGTCTGTCAACTGTTTAACGATTTTTTCCGTATATTCCAGCGGGGTTCCCTGCGGTAGCAGCACACGTGCCTCAACAATGTCTCCCTCAATAGATGGAAAGCCTACAAACTTGAGTTTTCCTCCCATCGGCATCGCTATTGCCAGCAACATCAGCATGATAATGATGCCCACTGTGAGGTAGCGGTACTCGACAGAAAAATCCAGCGCCTTTCCAAAATAGGTGTCCCTGAATGAGTCAAAGCCCTTTTCGAATCTTTGTCGAAAAGCAGAGTCTTCACGTTTTTCGATATGTGCAAGAGAGTGGCCAAGATGGCTGGGGAGAATCAGAAATGCCTCGATCAGGCTGACGGTAAGAATCACGAGCAATACGATTGGCATAACACGTAAAATCTGTCCGATCTCACCTGTAATAAATGCCAGTGAGCCAAATACCATGACTGTCGTGGCAAATGATGAAGCGATTCCCGGAAGAACCTGTTTCACCCCGGTTATTGCTGCATCCATCGGTTTGTCGCCACGGGTGAGGCGCGCAGCGATGTTTTCTGCAATAACAATGGCGTCATCCATTAGCAGGCCAATACCTATCAGGAGACCGACCATGGAGATCATGTTAATTGTGACACCCATCATCGGAAGGATAAAAAGGCCGCCAAGAAAAGAGACTGGCAGGCCCATTGTGACCCAGAAGCTGTAACGCAGACTGAAAAAGAGCCACAGTACAAGGAAGACAAGAACAAGACCCATGAGGCCATTGTTCAAAAGCATATTGAGGCGGTCACGCACATTGGATGAACGATCCTGCGTTAATACCAGGCTGACTCCCTGGGGTGCGCTCTTCTGTTCAGCCTCGACAAAAGCGGCGATCTGGTCATAAACTGTCAGGACATCCTGTGATCTTGTCTTGGTTATATCGAGAATGGCGGCACGCTTACCATCAAATATAATCTTGCTTTCATCCAGTTCGAAACGGTCTGTGATCGTTGCTATTTCACCGAGTTTGATGGATGCGCCGGTTTTACCTGATATAACAATCAGTTCTTGTAGCTCAGAAACGCTTTTACGCTGATCATTAAATCGAAGTAGTACATCTTCCTCATCACCTTTAAGTTGGCCCAGTGGTGAGCTGACACTCTGTTGCTGCACGGTATTGGCGATATCTGCAACAGACAGGCCATACTGGCGTAAGAGTTGTATCGGAATTTCAACCCGAAGCTGGTGATCGGAAAAGCCGTTGATATTGATTTCGGCTACATCGGATGCTTTTTTCAGGCGCTCCTTGACTGCTTCCGCATAACTTTTTAATGCGACCGGATCATCGGGGCCGGTAATTGCGATTGAGACAACTGCATCGGTTCTTCCCAGTTCTTCAACAATGGGTAACTCTGTATCATCCGGGAAATCTGAGATGGCATCGACACTGGATTTTATATCATCCAGAAATCGCGCCATATCTGTGCCTTCTTCCATTTCCAGCGTTGCCGTACCGACTCCTTCGCTGGATTCACAACGAATCTCATCCAGCCCGACAACACTCTCGGTTGCATCCTCGAGCCGACGGCAAATAGCGTCTTCCACATCCGCTGATGTCGCACCCTGGTAGATCACTTTTACCTGGACCTTGTCACTCTTGATTTCAGGAAATGTTTCACGTTGCAGGCCCGGTAGCGCTACCAGACCAAGCAACAGAATGGCCGCCATCATCAGGTTGGCTGCCGTGGGGTGGTGAGTAAACCAGCTGATCATCACTCAGCTCCGGCAGAACGCAGGAGTTTTTTCTCTGCAGTTTGATCAGGTTGCGGCTGTAGCAGCATTCCTTCAACAGCAGGAATGAGGTCAGAAACGACCAGCTGTTGACCCGCTTCAATTCCCGATTGAATGACACTCAGGTCATCCTGGTGGTAGAGAAGATCTATCTTCTTGATAACAAGCCTCTGTTCGCTATCCACGATTGAGACTTTACCGTCACGGATAGCTGACCTGGGAATCACTATTTGTTGTGGTTGTATCCTGCCGCGCAACAGCACCTTGACGAACATGCCTTTAGATAGAGGAGGCCGATGACCGGGAATCACTTTCTCAAAAGGTTTGTCGAGAGCAACCACAGCCCCGATTGTGCGGGTCTGACTATCGATACTGTCTGTAAAACGTACAAATTCTGCATCCCACTCAGCAACATCGCTTCCCAACTCCATTTGAATCACCGGGCTTAAATCCGCATATTCAGCAATGCCAGCCCCAAGTTGTTCTGTGTTGGGCCCGTCGGTACCTCTGCCAAAAAACAGATGTCGAAGTGACGACATGGCGACCTGCGCGACGATTTCTGAACGGTCGACAGAATCCCCCTGGAAAAGAGTTTGTCCGGTAGTGACAAACTGGTCTGTTTCGATGGCAAGGTTTGCAATGCGGAGATTAAACGGAGCCTTGATGCTGGTATTCTCAAGGTCGCGTTCAGCCTGGGCAAGCTTGGCTTCAATGACTTTTCGTTGTGTAGGCAGCAAAGCCAATGAATTCTGCAAGTTTTGTACGGACGTACGTGAATTCAACATGGTGCGTTCTGCCTGGTCAGTATCACTGCCTGATGTTGTGCCTATTTCAGCCAGTTTCTTCAGCCGATCAGCTTCTCGCCCCGCCAGTTCAAGGTTGCGTTGTTCAATCGCGAGAAGGTCTTTGGTGTTACTTTGCTGGACATCAATTTCCGTCAATTCGGCTTTCAGCTGAGCCAAAGCGAGCTCATAATCGACCGGATCAATACGGAAGAGGGGGGTGCCAGCCGTGATAATCTCACCATCTCGCAGGCGCGGATGCATTTCAATCACTCTGCCGGTTACCTGGGCTACCGCCGACCAGACTCTTGCCGGTTGTACAACACCGTAACCCTCGGCGACGGGTTGAAAATCAACCTGGGGAACCGTGATGGTTCTAACAACCCGTGCGACTTCTGCATTTTCAACCTGAATGGGTGCTTTTTTGCCGGCATTCATGAACATTAATACAAGCACACCGATCACAATCGGGGGGATGATCCACAAGGGTTTAAGTCTGGATGCTTTACTCATGGAAGTGACCTTTTGTTGAGAGGCTATTGAGAATGAATATCAGAGATATAATACAGCAGCACTATTCAGTGTGTGTAATGGTTTATAACATCCTCGACGACAGAAAGCCGATATTTACCGGAGTTTTGTGTCTTGGCAGGCTGATGTGACAGTTTCCTGGAAATTGGGGTAATATCTTCGTATAGCCCTACTTCTGGTAGCCGACTGTAGCTTGGGAAAATGAAAAAAATAATTTGGGAAGACGACTTCAGCGTTGGTGTCGAGGAACTTGATCGACAGCACCAGCAAATCATCGAGATTATCAACACTTTGTCCGATAAACCTCGTCTTTTCCGCAGGTTTCAAAATGTATCGTCTGCACTAATGGAGCTTACTAACTATGTCTCTGAACATTTCCTGTTGGAAGAACAGCTGCTTCATGAGAACGGATATCCTAACCTGCTTGAACACTCCAAGAAACACACGCTTTACAGCAATAAAATTGCAGACCTCTGCCAGGGATCATTAGATGGAAAACGTGATGTTCCAACTGAACTGATCAATTTCCTTACTGACTGGTGGATCAATCACATTCTTCATGAAGACATGCAATACAAGGCCTTCTTTAAAGAGAAGGGTGTTAAATAATCCTGTATCTGGAAATCAATAGAATCAGACTCGGTTGATTTCATCCCGTTCAATTTTGTTCTGAAAACGGGTATCTGTTCAAAACTAAACCTGGAGCAAGAGCATGAGTAATGACTTTCCACTAGAGCCAGTACTGATATTTCTACTGGGAACCCCTTTTTTTGAGAAACTTGAACCAGATGAATTGCAAGAGATAATCCATCTTGTCGATAAAGTCGCTTTTTTGAAGGGGGACACTATCTTCAATGAGGGCGATCCTGGAGATGCCTGGTATGTCGTCTACAAGGGCGCTGTGGATGTACTAAACGACGGCAATAAAATCACTTCGATTGGGCCGCAAAATTGTTTTGGAGAGATGTCGATCCTGGACAAGTTGCCTCGATCTGCCACTGTGGTTGCTTCGGTGGATTCTGTTCTTCTGCGAATCACAAGTGAAGTTTTTGATCAGTTGATTAAAGAGGACAAACTGGTCGCATATAAACTCATTCATGAGATGGCAATTCTGCTCTCACACAGGCAGCGTACGTCAACAGAAAAGCTGTCTGAACTGATTAAAAGCGAAGATATTTCTGATGTGCGTACTGAAATCAGAAGTATTGTTGAGAATTCAACAGTCAGGGAGTGAACACATTTCTACTATTGGTTGTTAGTTCTGTGAGACGTTATGCAGGTTAGCTGGCAGGGTAGGTGTGGTGATTATCGAAGGCTGGACGATAGGCCTGGATAAGCCTCCTGATCTGTTAGCCTTTCATATCGCCAGGATTGATTGTCTTATTTTTGAGCAACCGGGTTGCAGCCTCGAAATTGACACCTGGGCTAAATAAAAATCCTTGAATATAGTTACATCCCAAGGCCTGGACTACGTGTAGCTGGTCCTGCGTTTCAACGCCCTCTATTATTACTGACATTTTCAGTGTTTTACCAATATTCACAATACTCGCAAGAATTCTTTCTGCTTTTTCGTTGCTGTTCAATTCAGTTATAAATGACTTGTCAATTTTAATTCTGTGAAACTCAAAGTTCTTTAGCCTGGATAGTGAAGACTGATTTGTTCCAAAGTCATCGATCGAAAACTTACAGCCAATATCAATTATCTTGTTGAGCAAGTCCTGAATCTGGAATGAGTTTTCAGCAAACAGAGATTCCGTGATCTCGAATTCAACATTGCCTGGTACTATCTTGTAGCGACTGATTGTTTCTTCGATTTTTTTCGCCAGGTCCGGATCATCAAACTGCCTGACAGACAGGTTGACAGCAATGGGAACACTTGTACCCACTTGTTGATTCCATAATGAAATATCTTTGCAGACAGAATCCAGAATTAATTCGCCCAAGGGTATAATTTGACCTGAGTTTTCCGCTAAAGGAATAAACTGTCCAGGTGGGATAACTCCTTTTGTCAGGTGTTGCCAGCGAACTAAAGCTTCAAACCCCTGAATCGAGTAGTTGTTTACATCAATTATAGGTTGGTAGTGAATGATAAATTCGTTCTTCTTGATTGCCTCTCCGAGGATATGAGTCAGTTCCACGCGCTCATTAAGGTCAGCACGCATTTGAGGTTGATACCACTGAAAAGTCGTATTGTTTTCCTTCTTGGCGGCATACATGGCCAGGTCTGCACACTTCATTAAATCAGACCTGTTTTTTGCATCTTGCGGATAACAAGAGAGTCCACAACAGCAGTCAATACTCAAGGTGTCTTGTATCACCTGGTAACTTTGTTTGAGTCTTCCCCTGAGGAGTTCCACAAGCGATTCTGCTTTTTCTTTGGTGACATCTGCATTGAAAACAATTGCAAACTCATCACCACCTATTCGTGACACCAGTCCCTTTTTAGACATGGCATCAATAAGACGATTGGCAACATGCTGCAGAAGCTCGTCTCCATGAGCATGACTCCAGTGATCATTTACATCCTTAAAGTCATTCAAGTCGAGCAATGCAAAAATAAATGACTCTTGTTTATTGATCTTCTCTTGTAAATATTTTTTGAGAAGATTGCGATTAGCCAGGCCTGTTAATGGGTCATGTTGTGATTGATACAATAATTCACTGTTTTTGTCCTGCAAAGCATGAGTCATATTATGGAATGACAGGCTCAACTCATATTGTTCACGCGTGTATGATCTGACAGGCTCTGGCGCAGGCTGCATCTCATTTACTTCAAAGTGATTTGCCAGTTCAGCCAATTCCTGGGATGGACGAGCCATTTTTTTTGCCAGAAACCAGCTAATCAGCATGGCAAGCGCTATGCCAAGAACTCCTACGCCCAGGGTAGCCAGCTTAATAAATGCTATGTTCTCTTCAAGCTCTGAAACAGGCTGAGGGACCATCACTCCCCATCCTGTTTCCTGAACAAATGAAAAGCCGGAAATCATGTCAGCTTTTTTCGCTGGCGAATAAAACTCCTCTACACCAATTTCTCTATTCATCATGCGTTTGACAGCCGAGACTTTAGAGATGTTTTTGACCTGTAATTCCCATTCCGGCATAGGGTGGGCTAAAACATTTCCGGTTTGATCCACAATAGCAGCATGTCCGAGCTTTCCAAATTTAACCTGGGCCTGCAATTGAGAAATATACCCGGTTTCCATTTCTGCTATGAGAATACTGTTATCCAGAACGATAGGAGTAATTATTATTGTGGGTTGTCCATTACTGTTAGTTTGAACGGGTAAGAAAAGAGTGCGATCAGTTTCAGCATTGGCAATTACTGCTTCTAATTGTGCCGCTGTAAGGGGAGGGGGCTCGGAACCATTTTCAGTAGCTATACTGATAAGTTGTTCCACGTTGTTATTGAAAACTCTTATGCTGGTAATATTTTGTGAGCGAAGTAATCGATTGTTACTCTCATCGAGCTCATCCAGTGGCATGGTTGAATAATGCTCAAGAATTGATGCTGTATCCTGCGCATACCTGGAAAGGGCTAATGTAATATTTTTCGCAACCAGAAGATGCTTTTCTTCTACTGCCTTGTATTCACTCTCTCGAGCAGAATCGACGACCCACCATCCGAGTAGTAAGACAGGAATGACAGACATTATGGAGAAGGCCAGGAAAAGAACGAATTTTAGACTTGGTTTCTCAAATAAATCCACAAGAAGCCTCTTTGAAATGAACTGTTTTACTCGTTATTTACCAATGCTCTTCCAAGGCCAACACCCTCTGATCATGAGGCAATCGCACTCTTGATCAGAGGTTTGCACTCAGCCTGCATACAGTTGAGAGGAGTAGCTCCTACACAAAATACATGGCTGATAAGTGATCACTCTATCTTGATATATGCAAAACCTTCATTCTGCAGTTCTGCGATCTGAACCACGCCAGATGGTACTGAATCAACCCCTTCATAAAGCTTTTCAGCATCCAGGTTGATTTGTGAACGCGTGATGTCACACAGTTCGAGCTTCACTTCCTGAACCGATTGCAGTGACTCAAGGCGCCCCCTCAGGTTGTCGCGACGTTCGGCCAGTTCAGCATCTTCAGCAAATGGGGTACCCTCCAGCTTGTCTCCTGTCACGAAACGAATTCCATGCGCAACAAAGACAATCCTGACATCGTACTCAACGAGTTCGTTCTGGTAATGGGTGACCATGTTGTTAATGCTGGTCAACATGGCGCTGAAGCGGCGTGGATCGGAAAAGTCGGCATGGTAAACGACCTTGGCGACATCATCATCGGCACTAGCAGAGGAGGGGAGGATAAAGAGACTGCAGAGTAGTGAGAGGATGAGCCAGTAGAGCGGGGTGCGGGTAAAGGGTTTCGTCAGTTTCATTGTTGATTTACCTTCTTTGATTGATCTCGTGGTTAGATCCCAATTTGGTTGTTTATTCTTTTACAGACTTAAGGAGTGATAACTATAACCTATCTTGTACCAATGTTCGCCATTGACCGAATGCGGGTATTTGTGAATAACTCTCATTTGAATCAAGCTTAAAAGCTGTTGTTTTGCTGCATGGTGGGAATCTGAGTATACTGTTTTATCCGCTAACATTGCTTCCTCCTGACTGAACAGGAGCAGCATCAAACCAGGTCCAATTTTGAATCAGCGCCGCACCTCTCAAAAAATCTGCATGGTTATAGCTGTGGTCTGTTATTTGGCTGCTGTTATCTGCGGCATAGCCGCGTTCTATCTTGACGGAGAAGTCAACCCTCCTGTGATCGCCAGTCTCATGGCCAGTGTTGTCTTCTTTATCGGTAGTGGTATTGTTCTTCATGTTATCGCAACGGTAAACATGCCCGATCTGAAATTGCGCCGTTAGGAGAGTATTCAACGAGCGCTTCCGATCTGCAGTGGACATCCAAACCCGCTGATAAAGAACCGGATAGATCAAACCGGTTTCCAACCTTCTACAGTTTTTCTCCCTCCCAAAAACCAAAAGCCCCATTAAACCTTGGAAAAAAAAAGGGATTGAAGAAATTGTGAGTCTTAGTACACTTCAAGGTTGGATATTTCCACAAATTTAACAACATCGGAATATAAAAATAATGAAAAAAGTTATTATCATCGGAGGTGTTGCTGGTGGTGCATCTTGTGCAACACGTCTTCGCCGTCATAACGAAGAAGTTGATATTCTCCTCCTCGAGCGTGGACCCTACGTCTCTTTTGCCAACTGTGGCCTGCCTTATTACATAGGCGACGTTATCAAAAATGAAGAGGATCTCTTTCTGGCAAATGTCGAGCTGTTCAAAGAGCGATTCAGAATAGATGCGCGTATCAATTCCGAGGTAACCGATGTTGATCCTGACAGTAAAACTGTTACGGTCCGTAACCTGGAAAGCGGGGAGAGCTATTCGGAAGAATACGACGAACTGGTACTAGCACCGGGCGCGAGACCTGTACGTCCGCCTCTTCCCGGTATAGATGTCGATGGCATATTTTCGTTACGCAGCGTACCCGACAGTAATCAAATCAAGCAATGGATTCATGACCGAAATGTGAAACGTGCCGTTATTATAGGCGGTGGATTCATCGGTATCGAAATGGTCGAGAACCTGGTTGAGCTCGGAATTCATACAACCCTGGTAGAGCGTAACCCACAAATTCTTCCACCTCTCGATCCGGAAATGACTGTCCCCCTGCGCACAGCACTACATCAACATGGTGTTGCCGTTTATCTAGGTGAAAGTGTTAACGGGTTTGAACGAGCGGGGGAGTTAACCACGGTCAAGACCGAAAGCGGGAAATCTTTTCAGGCTGAACTCGTAATACTTGCGATTGGCGTCATGCCGGAAAATGAACTGGCCAAAAGCGCTGGTCTTACACTTGGTCCACGTGGTCACATCATTGTTGACAAGAATCTGCGCACCAGTGATTCGCATATATATGCAATTGGTGACTGTATCGAGGTGAAAAATATTGTCTCTGGCAGCAAGACAGCTTTAGCACTGGCGGGTCCGGCAAATCGCCAGGGTCGTATCGTTGCTGACATGCTTGCAGGTCGTGGACGATTTTTCCGGGGTGTTCAAGGTACAGCGGTTTGTGGTCTTTTTAATCAGACTGCAGCCATGACAGGTCTCAATGAGAAATCACTCAAAGAGCAGGTCCGAATCGAATACAGCGTTGTATACGCTCATCCAACCAACCATGTCGGTTACTATCCTGGTGCCGCTCCGATCCAGTTCAAACTGATTTATGATAAATCCGACGGGCGTGTTCTTGGGGCACAGGCTGTGGGAGAGGCCGGAGTGGAACGACGTATTGATGTCATATCGATGGCAATCCAGATGCACGCAACAGTGTTTGATCTTGAAGAGTCAGAGCTCTGTTATGCGCCGCAATACGGAGCGGCAAAGGATCCTGTCAATGTCATCGGCATGATTGCTGCCAATGAAATGCGTGGTGACTTGTCTATTACTCACTGGAATAAAATGGGTAGTGGCGGAGCCGTTGTCCTTGATGTGCGCGATGCCAACGAAGTTGCTGCTCACGCATTGCCAATTGCAGTACACATCCCTTTGAACGATATTCGTGACCGACAGGATGAATTGCCAAAAGATAGTGAGATTCATGTCTCATGTGCAGTTGGTTCGCGCGCATACAATGCTGTTCGTTTGTTGCGTAACCTGGGCTTTCAGGCGAACCTGCTATCTGGTGGAGAGAAAACATTCGAACACCTGAGATCATGCGCATCTGATGATGCTGTTTCCATGGAGCATAAGGACAGGATGGACTTCCTGCTCTCTTGGGAAGTGATGCGGGATACGCTGACTGGTGAGAACGAGGATGTAGAACAGGTCCTGGCCATCCTGAAAAATCCAAAAGTATTTTATCGCTTGCCGCTTGGAAATATTGTCAAGGCGATCCGCCGAATGGAAAGCGTTGATGTCAAAAGCGGCGAAGCCGTGATGAACCAGGGAGACACGGGAGATTTCTTTTATATTATTCGCAAGGGAACGGCCGAAGTTTGGCAGCAAGGTCTCTATGATAACGAGCAGAAGTTAGTCGCAAAACTGGAAACAGGTGATCACTTCGGTGAAGAAGCCCTGGTTACTGGAGGTGCTAGAAACGCGTCGGTTAAAATGACCAGCAACGGAAACCTGCTGCGTTTAAACAGGGAGGATTTCCAGGAGTTGATCACGCAGCAAACGATTGAAGAGGTCGATATTGATAAAGCGCATCAACTCCTGTCTCAGGGCTGCAAAATGCTCGATGTTCGTTACCAGGAAGAGTACGAGGAATCACATGTGCCAGGTGTACAGTTGATTCCATTACCTGAACTCCGTAATCGTCTGGATGAGCTTGAGCCGGATACACAATATATAGCCAGTTGCCTCTCCGGAAAGAGCAGCGCTGTTGCGGCGATGATTTTAAAGCAGCATGGGTTCAATGTACTGGTGCTTGAGCATGGTCTCCGAGACTGGCCATACGAGATGGTGTCTGAGTTTTAGCACGATGGGTGACCGCTTCTGGTAGTGATATCAACTGCTCGATTCGGTAGCAAACTGTTTCCGGGTTGACAGGAAATGGTAGTTCTTCAGGCACATAAATATACTATTATTCATAGTGTATTCAGCATTGGAGATGAAGAGGTGCTTTGATGAAAAACAGACTGCGTTTGGCTTTATTCACATGCTGCATTCTCTCAACGCTCTATCTTTCAGGTTGTGATGTTGTCAATAGCATACTGGCAGATGACGTCTACTTGGAATGCAGCGGTGATGTTCTTGAAGATGGGCGTGTCGTTAAACCCGAAGCCCGGGTTGTCGCCAGGATCGAGCTATTCAGTCCACTTGTGTTATGGAGTGGCGATATGGGGGGTAGCGTGTCTATTTCTGGCGATATGACTGAGCGTTATACAATCACAAAAAGCGAAGAGTTCCTTTACTTCAAGGATTTTATTGGAAAATCGACTGGAATAAGGGGGCAGTATAATGCGTACACGAATGAAATCTCCTTTACCGGCAAGCGCAAGGAGTTTGTTGGAAAGTGCGATTGATTGACTAGTTCCGAGCTAAGCGGACATCAATCCAAAAAAACCGGGCAAATGCCCGGTTTTTTTATTCTCTTTTTTATTTAGATACGGATATAAGTACAGCCCTCTTTCGACAGCTCCAATATACGAGCAACTGCCCCTGGTTCAACGATATCGACACCCTCAAGAATTACTGGTGCTGTACCGGTTTTTTTCGTGATTCCCTTGATTGTTGCTGCGCAAGCGCTGAACTTTGTGCCTCCTCCCATTGTTTGCTCGCTTGACACTGCCAGGCTCTGGATGCGTTTTGTCTCCGGGCTTCCCTCGGACAGGAGTTTCAATCCCGGACCCTGGGCAATGATTTCAACGCGAACAGCATCAGCTCCCAGCTGTTTGGGAATATTGTTGGCTATGTTGATTGCCTGCTTAAATGCTTTCGGATCATCCTGAGGGACATGGACCATTAAACATTGTGGCTCCTCTGCCTGGGCAGAAAAGGCCACTCCCATTAGCAGAAGCAGTGAAAGTGAAATGTTGCTGATTACAGACTTCATATTCGTTCTCCATCCAATGATTTTTTAAATAAAAGCTCTTCAGCTTGCGCTTATCTTCTGTTGTAGGCATAAAACCATACTTTGCATCTATATTCTGCGCCCGACCTGTCCCAAGAAAACCAGAAACCTCTTGGTATTACAAAAGGCGGCATAAAAGCCGCCTATTTTCCCTGGGACTCAATCCGATCAGGGTTTAATATAGGTATATCCCTGTGCCTGAAGGTGTGCCAGCTCGGCAACGCCGCTAGGAACAATTGCACTTTCATCTGCATCATAGAGCTGATCAAGTGAGATCTTTTTTCCCTTCAGCGTATTTGCACAGATGCTAAAAGAGACATTCTGGTCTTTCAGGCCGGCTATTTTTGCCTGAATCTCAGGTGTTGCGTTGGCATGCTTCATCTTCGGTACGCTTGCAAGTTCATCTGGCTCAAGAAGCAGTGAAAGCCCGTTGCCATGCATGACAACTTTTGCATCCAGATTTTCAGCACCAACTGCGTTGATGTGGTTCTGGATGTTACGCAGCGCACCGGCCTGTGCCTTGGGATTGTCGTAATTGATATGGTAGACAACCTTCTGTTTGCCGTAATCAGCCTGCACATTCGTGGCGAATAGCACCGCGACTGCCATTAGCAGAGTTGTTAATAGTTTCATCTGTTCTTCCTCTATTTCTTTGTTGGTTAAACTCAATACACGTATTGGGAATAAGCCCAATAACGGGACGACATTGGCACTTCTTTTGGTCCAATCGTCTTTCACAGGGCTGATATAAGGTGTAGATTCAGGTCTGTGGAGTGTCGAATTATCGATTCCCGTACTAAGGCAGATGCACTCGGCACAGTTTTATTCCAAAAAAATGACAATAATTGGGAATAATCCGGCGACTTCTGCATCTCTCTTAGAGAGAGGAGGAAAAATCACAATGGTTATCATTGACAAGTTGTGCGCTGCACGAGCGCTCAAACACCGTATTGCAGAGCGGCGCGGACGGCTTTTTAGGGTGGCCTACGCCTGGTGCCGGGACCGGCATCTTGCCGATGACCTGGTTCAAGAGGCTATCGAGAGGGCAATCAACAAGTGCCATCAGTTAAAAGATCCTTCTCGCCTCGATAGCTGGCTCTATTCAGTGCTGAATAACTGTTGGCGAGAGCATCTCAGGATGCGGCGAGAGCATGTAGAGTTAAATGACGACGATTTGGTATCCACTTGCTGTCCTGAACAACAAAATATCTCAGGAGAGCTTTCTGCACGGGTGTTGGTGCTCATAGGATTCTTGCCTGACAATCAGCGCCAGGTGCTTACGCTCGTGGTGCTGGAAGAATTCAGTTACCGGGAAGTTGCAGAAATTCTGGATATTCCTATCGGAACCGTTATGAGCCGCCTATCCAGGGCGCGTAGATCTCTCTCTGATCAGCTGAGCAGTGCCAGTGAGCCTGTCACTGAATCGCGTTCCTACCTGAGGAGGGTGAAATGAACAAGGAATTATACTGGACTGAAGATGAGCTGAATCGCTTCATCGATGGTGAATTAAGCAAGGAAGAGAGGCGCAGGCTGGAACTTCACTTGGATGAAGACCCTGCGTTCATCGAGAAAGTCCGAGAATACCGCTCGATTGACCAGGCATTGCGTGATGCATACGATGAGGTTGAGTCCCCTCTGCACCGCCCCGTCACAAGATCAATGTGGGCGAATAGCGGACGAAGCCTTGCACTGATGGTCTTGCTGCTTCCCCTGGGATTTCTTGTCGGCTGGGGCATGCATGCGAATTTCAGTGCTCCGAATATACACACACCACTTACAAGCGGGATCAGCCTTCCCGTCAAAGGCCTTGAGCGTAACAATACCGTGTTGCACATCGATGTGGACGAACAGGAGGCAGCCAATGACTTGCTTGATCGTGTCGAGACCATTCTGACGACTTATGCAGATGATGAAATTCAAGTAGATGTGGTTGCTAACGCAGCAGGTCTTAATTTACTTCGTGTAGATAAGTCAGCGGTTGCAAACCGGGTAAGCCAAATGATGGATAAATATGACAATCTGATGTTCCTGGCTTGTGCGAACACCATCAGCCGACTGACTGAAAAAGGGGAAGAAGTTGAATTGATTGACCGCACTCATGCCGGGGAAACTGCGATAGATCACGTTGTAAACAGGCTCAGCTCTGGATGGACATATGTGAAGATTTAAGATTTAGTGCATTTCTCTCCTGAAAAGAAATTGCATACTTCTTAAGCCCCTTTTTTACTGGGGCTTTTTTTTTGCCAAATAATCATTAAACATTGTGAATGTCTGCTGTGAGAATATCTTTAGGTGTGGACAATACCTCATTTGCCATTGAATCTGTTTCCGACAATACACGAACAATTGATTTGAACCAGTTGATTTTGAGAACGAGCAACAGATCTGACAGGTGTACAATGCATCTAGTTATTGAGTGCTTTATGCTGAAGGGTATTTATTATAAATTAGGCGATGAAATCGCTATAGGAAGATAAAACAGGAGATTGCAGTGCTACCCCGATTTTATAACGAACTGATACCCTATATCTGTATTTGGGGTGGTATAGGCATTACCCTGGCAACACAGCCCGGTCTAACACATCTGTTTGCGATAGTGTTGTATTTGGCAGGTTCTCTAATCTGGTTGATGCGTTCAAATGCCCGCAGAAAAGATAGTCAGAATAGTAAGCAAGTGTCCCAACGCCGGTGGAAAATCCCTTTTTTATTATATGAACCGTATCCATTTCTGCTGTTAGCAGGCGCACTCTGGATAGCGGCTTACACTTCAATGCCATTGGTGTTCGTGTCACCTGTTATAGCTGCCTATGCCACTTTCTTGCTTTGGAAGCGGGTCATTAATCGCGGGCATGGATGGTTCAACTTTAACGAAAAGAACAAATCGGGAAAATGATGCACGCATCTACCTGAGAATTCTGACACGCTATGAGGTAGTTTGGGTTTGTGGCGTGACGCACGTTAAATGACTATATGTCGACAAAATATTTAAGCGATAGATTCTAACTTTTTGCGTCATCTATCGGTGCGACAACCTTGCGATGAGCACAGCCTGGTCGTCAGGAAGTCCGTAATCCGTTCCTTGCCTCTCAGGTAGGCTGCCAGAACTGTTGCATAGTGGCCCAGAGGTAAACCGTCGATTTCAGCTGGAGGCTTCCGGTCAGCGGCGGCGTAGGCGTTGAACAGCCGGTCCTGGTTTCTGCGCGGAACGAAATTGTCGTTTTTACTGCGTACCCACAGGAGGCGATCGTTGCTGTCAGGGCGCACGAAATCCAGTGGTTCAATCTGTACGTGTGGGCGCAGGCGTTGTTCGAAAGCCGTAACCTCCTCAAGATCGATTTCTCTTTTCTCCTCCGAGGGGGTATGACCCTCCATTATGCCAAGAAGGCGCCTGCGCCAGCGTGAGATGGGCGCGAGTACAGTGTTGGCAATCAGGTTGGGCAGGTCACCTCCGGGTATAATCAGAACGGCAGCCTCGAAGCGTGAATCTATGCCAAACAGGATGCTTCCGCGGATGCCGCCAAGGCTTGTTCCAATCAGGCCGATACGACTGACCTTGATCGGACTGTTCCGGTCATATTGAAGAGCATATGCCAGGGTGCGAGTGTTAATGGTGTGTCTCAGGAAAAATCGATTGATGTAGTCGATCCCTTGTTCCTGCTGGTAAGCCTCTTTGGGTACCGCGACAATAGCGGCATGCATCCCCGCCTGAGCCAGTGCCTCCGCGTAGCCTCTATCAACGAAGGTTTGGCCGCGGTATGGGGCCAACACCAGTACCAATGGTGCAGGCTTGCTGGTTGGTACCGTGTAGAGTTCGAATCTTGTCAGTAACTCGCCTTCACCGTAAGGGTCGGGCTGGCGAAGCTCTCCTTTATGGCGCTGGAATTCCCCTGCCTGGTTGTTGGAAGTTATCTTGAACTTTGTGTACACGGGTTTGGCCCGTAGCAGGTCTGCAGGGTTCAGTGCTGCAAAAACAGTGGCCGGTAACAGTGTCAGAAGTACAATCAGTCCCGCCAATTGAGCCATTGGTCGAGTTCTTTGTGGGCTTTTTTGAATGTTGGACATTAACCTGATTGTTCGCACTTGATTTCTTGCCTCTCCCGGTTACGGAAAAGTACCTTATTTAACTAAATCTCACTCATTCCCGGGTTGGAGTCAAGCTCAAAACCCGAAGCGGGCATTTTCATCCTCACGTATCAGGGTATTTATTTGATTCACATTCTCGGAAATTCGACTTCAATATCTGCTTTTGGTCCAGAAGCGGACAATCAAGTCATAGTGCCTGATAATTCTCTTTCTACTCTTCAGAAGGGCGTAATCCGTGACTTCAGTATCATATACAGAAACATTCAGAATTGACCAGCCACGAGAAACTCTGTTTCCCTTGTTCAGTGCTGAAGGGGAAAAATTCTGGGTGCCAGAGTGGGATTACACCAATATCATGGGGACAACGGAGCTGCATGAAGACTATATTTTTTTAACCTCAAATCATGATCACGCATCGGCTGTGACCTGCCCCCAACAAGTGGTCCAGTTTGAATGTTAGTTCATCGCCGGTTTCAGCTCCAGTGGAATGATGGATTCAGGAGCTGGAGGGCGATAGC
>NZ_MPQG01000007.1:0-111084 GCF_002020255.1 Solemya velum gill symbiont
ACTGAACAATCGTCCCCGAAAATGTCTTGGCATTAAAACGCCCAATCAAGTATTTTTCGGGATTAACCCATCCGTTGCACTAGTGAGTTGAATCCGCGCGATTTTTTTATTTCACTTTCCTGGTATTTTAAAGAGATTTTGCTCATTACTGGATGATTGACGGTGTGACTTCCAATCATCATTCCCTGGTCGTTCATTTCCCGTATTTCTGACTTGGTCATATAAAAGTCGTCGATCATACAAGATTCGTCTGGAAAAAATCTAGACATTAGATGATCGATCACACTCTCCCTGTACTTGTAATCAATAAAATAATTCAGGCAGCGTTTGACATAGTTAGTGCTGTTGTCATTATTTTGTCTTGAATATGTTTCCGATTGAAACTCTTCAACATGGTTATGAGACAGCATTCCTTCTTTAATTATGTTTTTCAATGCATTCGCGATAGTTTGCCCGCTGAACTTTCCGATTAGCATGTGAATGCGATGAACATCAATCAGTTTTCTGGTAGTAAACGGGGATGTTGGGATGTAAAAAATCCCCCAAAGGCCCAGCTTCTTAAGTTCTGGCAATACGTAATGAAAATGGTCTTTGAAGCCGTCATCAAAGGTTAGTACAACTCCATCAACAGGCTTTTTTGACTCCATACAATTAAGAAAGTCATCCTTGCTTATAAAACCATATTCATTCCCTAAATATTCCAGCTGCTTTATAAAGTCGTCGATATGCAAGTGGCGAAAATAAGGGAGAGATTGATCATCAGGCCTTACATAATGATACATAATGGATTTCATGATGTTACTTTCCATGCAAGGCGGGGTTGTCGATTATTGGTGCTTTATTACATCTCCCCTCTTTCTCAGTCAAATACCGTTCAATAAGTCCATCTTCAAAGTTCTTGTAGAGGCTAATGACGGACTTATCGGTATAATGCTTTTTCATGCATACCTTCTCATCTGGCGGAACCGGGAGTTGTTCCATCTTTTCAAGCTTGTCAAAATTGATAATGATCTTTTGAAAAACACGGCTCATTTCAACGATTAAACGATTTCCAACTTGTGAAGGCGTGTCGCCCAAAGAATAATTCGCCCGGATCTGATGGATGATCTCACCAGTATCAATTCCTGCATCAATATACATAAATGTTGCGCCAACAAATTCAGGCTCTCCATTTACCAATGGCCAGTAGTTTGTGCCACTGCCACGATAGTATGGCGATAGACCGAGATGAACATTGATAAAGCGCCCTTCGAAAGCGCTCAGGAGGGGATCCCTGATGATAGAGCAGCCATATGAAATCAGCAGGTCAGGATTGGAGTTAATAATCGCGTCGGCATATTCCGGGTTGTTGATGTCGCCTTTTGGCAGATAGACAGGATTTGAATTATCTGCTGCTGTTTCAGTGAACAATTCATAGAAGTCCTTTTCCGACTGCTCTCTGGCTGAAAGATGTTTCAGCCTGATATCATTTGTAGCCGCATTTTGTTCAGTAATATTTCGAAGGCTCTTTTCCTGGCCTTCACAATAACTGTTGATGACATCTATCTCTTCAGACAGTGCAATGTATTTGCGAAAAAATTCATGGCGCAGTTCTGATCCGGTCAAGATGACAACTCGTTTCATGGTATCTCTCTACTTGGTTAGCTTTGTAAGCGGCAAACGCCATTATTAATCAGGTCAGTGAAGCGGAACGTGATGAGAACCAGTCGACAGACTGGTTAAGAGAATGCTATTTCTTCCCAAATCTTTTCTGACGTTCTGCGGCACTGCCACGATGCGACCATTTTGCCGGGTTCAGTTTGTAATCGTCAGAAAGTGCTTCTGACAGTTCCTCTGGACCATCGCGGGTGATGTCAAAGTAAATGAACCGATCATTCCCAGAGAAATAGTCTAGCACCGCAGCTTTCTGTGTTTCGTATTGTTGTTTCCAGAGAGCAGTGACTTCGGCCTCAGTCATGCCGGTAAATGAACGATACCGACCTTTGAAGCTTCCACCAGGGCCACCCTCATGGTTCAGTCGTGATTTGATCCATGCATCGACAGGTCGGTCATTAAAAATGAAATAAGCATCAGGATATTCACTATTAAGCTCTTTGAAGTACTCGTTGGCCTCAATGACCTCTTTATCAGTTAGATGTATGAGATCAGAAAAAGCCTCGTACCTGGACATGTCGGATAATATCGGAAGCCCGGCCTCAAGGTTTTTTTTCATTCTGGCAGCTATGTTATAGCTTGTTCTTCGGAGGAAGTGATGATATCCGTGATGGGCTGAGAGTATGCCATTCCGACGAAAGAATCGATTGATTGTCTTGGTGCCGCATTTATTGAAGCCGATAATAAAAATCTTTGGCGCAGGCTTGCCCAGTTTTCTGAAGATCCAGTGTTGATGTATTTTCATCTTTTTCATACAAAATAAATTTGACCGAACAGTATCTAATTCTTTGGTGGATGTCCACTCAGGCACGTGTTTGTGCAGCGATTTACCATCTTCCAGGATGGTATAGAGAAAATTACGTTCAATAAACTGATTTTCAGGAGCAATCTGCGATAAAATCAGTGCTAATTACAGGTTTTTCAGGAATGATGTCAGGCGGATTGTCCGGCAGCATTCAGACGAGGAGTGATCAATGATGTCAGCACAGAGGAAAGAGCAGCCGGTCATCCGGGTAAAGAGAAGTGAACTGCCGCTGTCATGTCCAAGGCCGGAAGACGAGGTGTGGAACATGCATCCGCGTGTCTACCTGCCCCTGGAGAAAGAGAAGCGCTGTGAGTGCCCCTATTGTGGTGCTGTTTACCAGTTAAGCGACTCTTAATCATTTCTGTCTGCTGGAAAGGATTGGTTTATGCCGCTAGCCAAGGTTGGAGATCACTCTGTTCTGTTTGTCCATATACCAAAAACTGGCGGTTCATCGATTGAAAAATATCTTGCACAGCAAGGTGAGATATCGCTGAAGGGAAGAACACGTATCGGGCTCATACGCTGCAGCCTTCATCATCTTCATACCACACAACTCCAAAAGCGGATTGAACCCGGCTCGGTTGACTGGAGTTTCATGGTTGTCAGACATCCAGTAGCGCGTATTATCAGTGAATACCGATACCAATTGCGCAAGCGTCGCCTGATACGCAACAAGATCTCGTTTTCTACCTGGCTATCCCTCTCTCTCGGGATTTGCCGTTTCAACCCCTACTATAGAGACAATCATTTCAGGCCCCAGTCTGAATTCGAGTACCCGGGCGCTGAAATTTTTCACTTTGAAGAGGGGGTCGGACAATGTCTGACTGCAATTGCCTCTCACCTGGGGCGTCCGGTGCCTGAGATTCCAATCTGGGAAAACCCATCTCCTGAGCTTGATATTCAGATTAGTGACGAAGACTTGCAGCGTATCAAGGCATTCTATGCGGATGATTTCTTGCGATACGGTTACGGTATCGACCAGGAGAGCCTGGAAAGGGCAGGCGTCCCGGTAAAATCATCTTCAGATAAGCCGGATTCTCCGCGATAGTTCCAGGTTTTTACAAATCTGGCTGGTATGACTGTTATTTCCAGTATTTAGCGACTTCCGGGACAGTATCCGGACGCGGATCACCGTGAAACCAGATGATTTTGAAGTCTTCGAAACTGCCTTTACGCTTAACGATATCTTTTTTGTAGGAACCAATTGAGCCAGGATAGGCTTTCTGCCAGTAGTCGATATTCTTGCGCCCGATCTGTTTAGCGAACCAGTGGCGTTCGCGATAGTTACAGCGCTTGTATACTGCCTCGGGATTTTCATACAAGGGGGCGGTGATCTTATCGAACAGCCCTGTCCTGTTGTTTGTCATGATAAAGCCCCCACCCGGGTACCATCGCAATCCTCTGCGGGCACCACCTGTATGATTCATTATCAGGTTGCCATCATAATCAGCCAGGTCATCCCAGTTTTGGACAAATGCCATATCCAGATCGGTGAGAACCATTTTTTCACTGATGTCGTATGCTGGGTCATAAGCGATGAATTTGTTCGTTATGCGCTTATATACAGGCTCCATATCAATGATATGAAACCTGTGGCCCAGGTCATCGAACCAGTCACGGCGATTGGTGAACAGGATTTTCCGGTGATGCCTGTTGAGTGTGCGATCAATACCATTGGCCAGGTTAATGGCATAGAGTCGCATCAGATCGCGCTGGTTTTCCCACCAGCTATGGCGCTCATTTTTCGGAACACCGCTTTCGTCAGTCATCCAGGCAAAAGTGACTATATCCAGGGTCATGGTTCTTCAATACGTATGGGCATTTAACTTGGTGTTTCTATTATGCGTGAAATTTGACTAGTCTGTCTGTTTATACGGCGCGAACAGTCTGTTTATTGTTATTTTCTACACAGGTGTTGGTTGTTTCGGCCATGCCTGAATCCGTTGTTGAAGATCAGAAACCATCAGGTACGGTCATCAGTTCGCATTCGATGAAGTCTTCCACACTATTAAACTTTTTTGAATCTGGTCCTAATAGACTGTTCCCTGAGTCGGAGGTGGGATGCATCAGCTTCGCCAATCGAGTGTATTTCCTGCTTTTACCAGAATAGGATCGAAGTTTAATGGCCATCTTGATTCTGCGTTCGAGATCAGATGTGAATTTGAAGTGCGCAGATGTCAGGATCAAACCAGGTTGTGCTTCAATATTTGCTCTATGGCTACCCACCATCCTGACATCGCTGTCCCAACGTATCAGGGGTGTTTTGGAAATTGCAGAACTCGTTAATTGATGCTTTTTCAAATAAGGTAAGCGTTTGACAAAGGATGGTAATGGCTTCAGGAACCATGGGTTTTGGTATATGCCGTGCTTGTACAGGATCCTGCTTGATGCGCCCTTGTTCAGACGGACAATTTTTCCTTCATCCGGATCGAGGGTGATGAGTGGGATTGGGTCAAAAAAGCTCGCTTCTTTAATGAGGTCTTCGAGATTTTCGGGTGCCTCGTGTGACGTGAATGAAAGTTGAGCAGGAAAGAAGTCAACAAGACTTGCAACAACAGCTCGATAACGCCCTCGCTCGAGTCGCTTGATCAGATCCTGAACGGTTGAGATTCCAGGCGGTAAAAAGAGGAATTCATCTGCATCTGCGTAAATGGCCCACTGATTGGCCAGAAAATGAGAGGGTATGACTGTCTTCATCGGAACACCAGCGCGAACTGGCTTCTTGGTCTGCCAGTCAGTCAGTTTGATCACCTGACCATAAGAGTAGGGGCTTGATAAGACCACGCAGTCATTTTGTGATGTAAGAAACTCCTTTGTACCGTCTTCAGATCTATCATTTAATATTAAAAATTGCTCTACGCCGATAGACCTGTAGTGTGACAGGAAACTTCGAGCAAAGTAGAGTTCGTTTCTGAACATGCCATAGACTGTCAGTTTCTTTGGATCGAGTGTTCCGGAATCAATAGAAAGACTATTACCAAGGTCAGCTAAACTTAGGTGTTTAGAATGTTTCATACCCCTATTTAAGAACCTCTGGAGTAGGGTGATTGATCATATAGTTGCTCTGTTCTGTACATGTAAAGAACCAAGATTGCAGGCAATACGGCTGGACTGTGGAAATTTCTCGCATGTATTTTATCACTACTCAATCAGAATTCTGAGGGCACAGTCATTAATTTGTTTTCAATGAAATCTTCAATACCTTCAAATTTAGTTGAATCTGGCCCCAATAAGTCCATTTCTGCGTCAGAGGTCTTTGTTGGAAGAAGCTTGGCTAATTTGAAATATCTTTTACTCTTATTGGAATATGATTGAAGTTTGATTGCCATTCTGATTCTTCGTTCAAGGTCTGATGTGTACTTGAAGTGCGCAGTTGTTAAAATCAATTCTGGATGTGGCTTAATATTCGCTCTGTGGCTACTTAAAAGTTCGACATGTTCATTCCAACGTATTAATGGTGTTTTATAAGTTGGAGATCGTTGCATAATATGTTTTTTTATGTGGGGTGATCGTATGACAAAGGAAGGTAGTAGCTTCAAGTGCCAATGATCTTTATATATGCCATGATCATATAATATTCTGCTTGATGCCCCCTTGTTCAGACGGATAATCTTCCCTTTATCTGGATCGATAGTAATAAGAGGAGGCGTGTCGAAATACCCTGTCTCGTTAATGAGATCGTCCAGAGTCTCTGGTGTATTGGTGGATGCAAATGAAAGTTGAGCGGGAAAGAAGTCGACCAGGCTTGATGCGACAGATCGATAACTGCCTCGCTCCAATCGCTTGATCAGGTCTTGAAGTGTGGATATCCCTGGCGGTAAAAAGAGGAACTCATCAGCATCTGCATAAATGGCCCATTGATCGGTCAGAAAATGAGAGGGTATGACAGCCTTCATCGGGACGCCAGCGCGAACAGGCTTCTCACTATGCCAGTCAATGATTGTGACTTCTTGACCATAAGAGTAGGGGCTTGATAAGATCACACAGTCATTTTGCGATGCAAGAAACTCCTTTGTACCGTCTTCAGAGCTATCATCTAATATTAAAAATTGCTCTACCCCGATAGACCTGTAGTGCGACAGGAAACTTCGAGCAAAGAAGAGTTCGTTTCTGAATATGCCGTAGACAGTCAGTTTCTTTGGGTCGAGTGTTCCGGATTCAATAGACAGACTATTGCCAAGATCGGCCAGGCTCAGTTTTTGAATGTGTGTCATTACGATATTAGAAGTGTGCGGATGTAAGCGTATTGGCGCGAGGAAGTTTGGTAATCAAGCATATCAATACTCTCAAAAAGTATATCCCATGGACTCGATTTCTGCTCCATAGAGATCAGCAACAATGCTGCGAGTATTACTGTCGTACATATCTCGATAATCCCTAATTTTACGAGTTTTGCCCTTGGAGTTAGGTAGCCAACCATCGAAATCAATACCCGCCTCCTTACAAAAATTCATTAAATCTTCCTGCAAGGACTCATAGCGAACATAATAATCGAGTACTAAACGACCGTCTATCGAATAGCTTTCCCAATTGTCATGGAAGGCTATTGGTACTATTCCTCCCAGTCTATCCCCATCTCTTAATGCATGCACATAGGTTGAAAAGTCTGGTGGGGTTGTGGCTTTTCTTGTCCTCCAGCAATGCAGTCTGTATGACTTTGTCGGGCAGCTGTATTTTTGCCTCAACAATCTCTTTAATCGCTGACAATACCAGGTCGTCAGGGCCTAAATTACGAGAAAGACTGACCACAATAGAACTGCCTGCCGTTTTTCTACTGTGTACAAAAATATACTTGTTTTGCCAACTCACAATCATTTTAAAGTCCCGAAGAACATAGAGTCCCGATGTGACAATCTGTCAGAAAATAAAATCGTTCTTAAAGAAATCATCGATTTTTTGGCCTGAGCCGCTTGCGCAATTTATTGACAGGAGCTGTCACTCTTTCCAGAAGAGTTTTTTTGGGACGGAGTTCATTGTGAAAAACGGCATAGTGAAGAATCTTGGGATCTGCTTCCCAGGACTCCCAGAAGTCAATATATCGGCTGTAGCGAATATTGTATTCGGGTGGGAGTATATGCATGCGCAAATCTGAAATCCAGAGTAACTCCCGTAATGTCACCTGGTCCTTGGAGAAGCCGGCATGGTGATACGAATCTGACCACGCCTTCAACATGGCATTGACAGCATCTGAATTGCGGAACAGGATGACTCCGCCATTGAGTTGAGGGAAGGCATCGGGTATTTCCGTTCGCCACAGTTCAGTCGTTCCCCTCCTGTTTCTCGCATGGGCATGGGCTAAAGCGATGTCGAAACGCTCGAGCAGGTCAAACATCCCGGTGATATCGGCAACAACTTTCGTATCAGAATCAAGATAAAGGGTTTCTTCAAAACGGCTTTTTTGCAGGTAGTCAACTTTCGATCTTGGGTGTGGGTTTTCCACGATACCGATATGATCGAAAGGCGTGTCTCCCTCTGGTATGACGTCTGTATACAGATCGATGGCGAGATCAGGCGAGTGTTTGCGTACACTTTCCGCTGAGCGGAAGGCCGCTGTTCGATAAGGCTCTCCCGTCGCAATGTAGATTACGCCTCTAGTCGGGCTGCTCGAAGTCATTAGTCAGGTTGACCAAAAAGCTGGTAGAAATGACCTTGTATTTGACCATATACCAGGACAATTTAAAAGATTTGCACAGTGATCTATCGGTATCAATCTTGCGCTATTCCAGGTTGTGGCGGATAACAATGTTCTGCAATAATGAAAAAAAGCGGCCAACTGGCCGCTTTTCTATTTGGAGTCCTGGTTGCTGTATCAGCGAGCACGATCCATCATGCGCTCGATAATAGGTCCAAGGATAACCTCCATGGCGAATCCCATCTTGCCACCGGGCACGACCAGGGTGTTACGGCGAGACATGAACGAGTTTGGAATCATCGACTGCAGGTAGACGAAATCAGTGTCGAACTTCTTCGGGTCGGCGAAGCGGATGACAACAAAGCTTTCATCCGGGGTCGGGATATCACGCGCGATGAAAGGGTTCGAGGTATCGACGGTTGCAACACGCTGGAAGTTGATATCAGTACGTGAGAACTGGGGTGTGATGTGGTTGATGTAGTCCGGCATACGACGCAGGATGGTATCAACAATCGCTTCTGCGGAGTAACCGCGCTCTGCGCTGTCACGGAAAATCTTCTGGATCCACTCCAGGTTAACCACTGGTACAACGCCAATGCCGAGGTCGACGTGCTGGGCAACATCGTTTTCATCATCAACTGCGAGACCGTGCAGGCCTTCATAGAAGAGCAGGTCTGTACCGCTGGGGATCTCTTCCCACGGCGTGAATTCACCTGACTGTTTATCAACGCTAAGACGCGCATTGTGTTCAGCTGCTTCTTCGGGAGAGTGGAGGTAGTAGCGCTTCTCGCCTGTGCCTGTTTTGCCGTAGGTTTCGAAAAGCTCGGCGAGTTTGTCAAAACGGTTTGCTTCCGGGCCAAAATGACTCATTCCGCCAGCCATTTTCTCTTTCATTGCTACGCGGTCGTAACGGTGATAGCTGTCACCTTCTACGATTGCCGGGGTAATGCCTTCGCGCTGGAAGATATGTTCGAAAGCGCGTTTAACGGTTGTCGTGCCTGCACCGGATGAACCTGTGATAGCAACCACTGGGTGTTTCTCTGACATGTCCTACTCCTGTATTTCTTATCTTTTAAATTGAATTCATTGAAAAAAGCTGATGGGATAGCACTCTAATTGCTATCCCATCGACTCTTGCGGAATTCAGTCGAAATTGAATATATCATAATACTCTAACGCATTCTTTTTGCGCCGCAGTAATAAAAAAAATTGATATATCAACAAGATAGATGTTGGGGTGCCGATATAGGCTGCAACGACAGCAATTGTGCGGCATTCAGGTGTTTTTCCAGAATCTACCTCCAGGGCGGACTGTCGTAGACATCGCCATTGCAGCAATCATCAGTAACTACCACATATGAAGCGGTTATCAACCTGATTTTTCCTTAATCAATCAGTACAATACGCGCATGAAAGCACCTGAACTACTGGCTCCTGCGGGAACCCTGAGAAACATGCGCTACGCCTACGCCTATGGTGCGGACGCCGTCTACGCCGGCATGCCGCGCTACAGCCTGCGCGTGCGCAATAACGATTTTCTCGAAGAGAACCTGCGCACAGGCATCGATGAGGCACATTCGCAGGGCAAGCAGTTTTTCGTGGCCACCAATGTCATGCCGCACGGTGCCAAGCTGAAAACCTTTCTTGACGACATACGCCCGGTCGTCGAAATGGGGCCGGACGCACTCATCATGGCTGATCCGGGCCTCATCATGCTGGTACGTGAAAATTGGCCAGATATGCCGGTTCACCTGTCGGTGCAGGCCAACACGGTCAACTCGGCTGGTGTGAAATTCTGGCAGTCGGTGGGCTTGAGCCGCGTCATCCTGTCTCGCGAGTTATCGCTCGACGAGGTCGAGGCGATCCGCCAGGCGTGCCCTGACATGGAGATTGAAGTCTTCGTCCACGGCGCACTCTGCATTGCCTACTCGGGCCGCTGCCTGCTGTCGGGTTACTTTAACCACCGCGATGCCAACCAGGGCACCTGCACCAACGCATGCCGCTGGGAGTACAAACTCGGTGACGGCGAGCAGATCATGCAAGCGATGCAGGAACCGACTGCTTTTCCAGCAGAAGCGATCAAGCGTCATCCTGCAGCCGACGAAATATACTATATAGAAGAGAAGAACCGCCCCGGTGAACTGATGCCTGTGTTCGAGGACGAGCAGGGCACCTACATTATGAACTCCAAGGACCTGCGTGCCGTCGAGCATGTGCAGCGTCTCGTTGAAATCGGCGTCGATTGCCTCAAGATCGAGGGTCGCACCAAGTCCCACTACTACACGGCAAGAACCACACAGGTCTACCGACAGGCGATCGATGATGCCGTCGCTGGTAGGCCCTTTCGTCCCGAACTGCTGGACGATCTCGAGGGGCTCGCCAACCGCGGTTACACTGATGGCTTTTTCCAGCGTCATGAAACCGACGAGATGCAAAACTACCGAGCTGGAATTTCAAAGAGCATGCAGCAGCAGTTTGTCGCCGAAGTGGTTCCGCAGCAGCAGGGTGACAATGGCATGATCGAAGTGCTGGCAAAAAACAAGTTCCGCAAGGGTGATGAAGTGGAACTGCTGACTCCTGAACATAATCATCGTTTCCGCCTCGAACATATTGAGGATCTCAACGGCAACCAGATGGAGGAAGTGCCGGGTGGAGGCTACCAGGTGCGTATCAAGGCACCAGCCGAGCATGCCGACATGGGACTGTTGACGCGCTACCTCCAGTCATAACGCTAACCTACCCCATTCACCCCGGTTGCTACACCAATCCAGTTGAGGGTTGTGCTCCCGAAAGTCTGAAAACACAATTTCAAACTGCCTTCCGTCTTGAAAAATAGCTAAAAAACACTGAAGCTGTATGTATGTACAGATTTGGTAAGTGGCTTTTGTCAAGCTACCATAGTCTAGAAAACGTATTTCTGAGAGGGGTGCGGAGATGAAGAATGCTCCGTATCATCCATTTTACTGGCTGTTTATCTTTTTCTGCCTGTCCCCCACATTATCGTTTGCACAATCAAATGTCCTCGATTATGACGGAACAAATGACTACCTTCTGGCACCTGCCGGCAGTGGCTCGGTGTTTGATTTCAATACATCGGATTTCACTATCGAGGTCTGGGTCAAGTCCACAGCGACAGGTGTTGCACAGAACCTTGTGACGGTTCGTTTTTCCGATCATAACGAAGGGGATCGCTATATCTTCGCTATCGGGACGGACAACAAGGCCGTTTTTTTTATCAGTCTCGGTAATAACAATAATGATGTTGGTACGCTTTTCTCAACAACGGATGTGGCTGATGGTACATGGCACCATGTCGCAGCTGTTCGCAAGGATATACGCACAATCGAGTTGTATGTCGACGGAGCACTCGAGGACAGTGCCACGATTTCCGGCTCTACGGCGACAGGTGTGAATATCAATCAGGACCTGACTATCGGTTGTGATTACTACCCAACCCCAGCCACGACTAGTAAATACTTTACAGGCCAGATGGATGAACTGCGTTTCTGGTCAAAAGCCAAGACACTGGCTGAGATACGTGCGGAAGACGATATTGAACTGGCCGGTAACGAGACAGATCTTGTTGCCTACTATAATTTCAACCAGGGCGTTGCCGGCGGAAATAATACAAGCATTACGAAAGTCACGGGCCAAACAGCCTCCGTGGACGCGACCATCTATAATTTCACCCTGAATGGCAGCTCTTCCAATTTTGTTGCTGAAACCGCAAGGCCAACGACGGTGGCCGTGATTGGCAGCGTGGATATCAGGAGTGTTCCCGTGGATCAACTGCTCACAGGTCTTGATACAGGTAGCCTGGCTGCGCTCATCAATTCCTTTGGCGATGATACATCATCGGATGAGGTGGACCGGCCTGCGTCACCTGATGTACTGCGGCGTCTTCTCGATGCGGATGGTGATGGGCAAGTGGCAGTCATACATTGGACAACACTTGAGGAGCAGGGGACAGTTGGTTTCTTTGTTGATCGCCGTGAGTCGGGAAGTGAGGGGTGGATACGGATCAACCGAAAGCTGTTACCCGGCCTTGTTGACGCGCCGCTTGGCGGAGAGTATTTCTACGCAGACCCGGGTGCTGTGCCTGGTATTAGCTACTACTACAGGCTGAGCGAGCAGGAGGCTTGGGGCAGTACCCGGGAGTATGGTCCCTATCAAATGCGTTATTGACTGATCCACTTCACAGGTATTACTATGCTTAGAGTATAGGGGAATTAATAATAAAGTTCAGGGAGAACAACAGGATGTTGCACCAATTTTTTCAAGGCTCTGAGTGCACCCACGCTTCGCTTTCAATTCCTCAATGCGGTAGTCGCGCTATCCAACCAAAAGTGATGATTCATCATTGGCTTTTCAGGCTAATGCTCGTTCTTCTGATTTTTCCCGCGTTTCAATCCGCCCACTCAAATGCACTGGATTTTGACGGAACAAACGACTACCTGGAAATTCCATACACTAATGGCAATGCCTATGATTTTGACTCCAACCTGTTTACTGTCGAACTCTGGATCAGGCCCAAATCGGATACAGCCAGCGATAATCCTCTCCTGGCAGTTATTTCAAGTACATTTGATGGTCTTCTCATCTCGTCGAATACGACCAACGGTATCAGCGTCGAGGTTCGACTCGGCCTGGGTGCAGGTGACGTAGCCTATTTGGATTATGCAACTGACCTGGCAGACGGAAACTGGCACCATGTCGCTGTAGTCCGTGACACTGGCAATGTGTTCAGGCTCTATGTCGACGGAGACCTGAAAGATACAGATACCCTCACACCCAGTGATACCTCAATTGACATAGTGGGCAATCCTGCACGTATCGGTGTTAGCACTGTCCCGGCTACTGGTGCGCTGGGGAGTGTTTATTATGAAGGGCGGTTTGACGAACTGAGGGTCTGGTGGGAAGCAAGGACGCAGACCGAGATACAAAATAACATGTATGGCCGGTTAACTGGTACCGAGGCGAACCTGAGAGTCTATTACAACTTCAACCAGGGTGTCGCCAACGAGATCAATGTTATTTCAACAGTGTTAGATTCGGCCTCTTCCCCGTTGTCCGAGAATGCCTCGATAAAAAACTTTGCTATGGCCAATCACTTTTCCAACTTTGTTGAAGAGCCGCATTTTCTCAGTACCAACTCCAATGTGCTCGATTTTGACGGCACGAATGACTGTGTGCAGGCGCCGGGTAGTGGAACCTCCGCGTTTAATGTCGGCACCTCTGATTTCACCATTGAGACATGGCTCAAGTCGACGGTAACCGGTGCTTCACAGGTTTTGGTAGTTGCCAGAAATACAAATACTGGCGTCGGCAAGCGCTATGCACTCTTTATCGCTTCAACTAATCAGGCTGGCTTGTATATCAATCTCGGGAACGGAGAGGCAGCCACGCTTTATTCGACCACGGATGTGACCGATGAGAGTTGGCACCATGTCGCAGTTGTTCGCAAGAGTATCCGCACCGTTGAGCTGTACGTTGATGGTGTTCTGGAGGATAGCGACACGATTATTGGTACGAATGAAGACAGTGTCATAATCAACCAGGATGTGACCATCGGGTGTGGCCATTATCCAAGTCCAGCGACGCCCGTAGACTTTTTAACAGGCCAGATGGACGAGCTTCGGATCTGGCATGAAGCCAGAACGCAGAGCCAGATTTCAGGCTACAAGAACAGGGAACTGCACGGCAACGAGACAAACCTGGAAGCATATTACAAGTCCAACCAGGGCACCGCCGGTGCAAATAACACGGCGATTTCATCAGTTGTTGATGCCATCAACTCTCCCGCCCAGAATGCATCTCTTAACAACTTTACCCTCAATGGACACGTATCCAATTTTGTTCCTGGCGGATATTTGCTATATTCACCGACATCGGTATCAATCATCAGCGTTGTTCTTGAGTCTGTTTCGGTCGATGAGCTTCTTTCTTCCCTGGACGGAAAAGGACTCGAACTCCTTTTGTCTTCGTACGATCAAAGTAGAGCGGATAATTCAAGCGGCTCTGATCGGAGCAAACTTATTGACGAGCTCACAGAGCTTCTGGACCCGGACAGCGATGGCAAGGTGGCCATCTTCAAGTGGTCAACACTCGAAGAGCTTGGCACAGTCGGTTTCTATATCGACAGAAAAGATGCCGATGGAAGTCGCTGGATGCGGATCAACAGTGACCTGTTGCCGGGATTGATCGATGCGCCACTTGGCGGAGAATGCCTCTACGCAGACCCCGGCGCCCTGCCGGGTGTCGACTATCTCTACAAGCTGGCCGAGCAGGAAGTGTGGGGCAGTCAGCGAGAGTATGGGCCTTATCCTTTAGGTTACTGACAATTAGTCAGATGGTCTGAATAGCGGGATTGTGTGCCTTTGATAGTCATTCCTTGTTTTTTGTGTTGGTAAGAAAATTCAGGTTTTTTTAGAGATTCTTGCTATATAGCTATGGTATAATAACATTATTATATTGTAACTAATTGAAAAACAAGGATATCGACAATCAAATGAAGGTGGAAAAGACAATTCTACTTCTCTTTTTTTCTGTATTTTTGCCTCTGTTATTTATTCCCTCTGTTGCATTATCACAATCAAATGCACTCGATTTTGATGGCGCAGATGATCGTTTGCTGATTCCTGGTGGGGCAGGTTCGGTATTTGATTTCCAGGCATCCGGTTTCACCGTAGAGTTATGGGTCAATACACCGACTCCTGGTGTTGAGCAGACACTTGTTTTTTCTCAAAATACATCGACCAGCGATATGCTGCGTCTCTCTATTGATGCAGCAGGCCAGGCATCGTTTTTTCTTGACCTTGGCGATCGCAATGCGGTGGTGACACACCCTACGGCACTTGTTGCAGATACCTGGCACCACATTGCTGTTGTTCGATCCAGTAATGACTGGCTGAATATTTGTATTGATGGAGTCGAAGCGACCAAGCAACGCATTAACAGATCGGATGGTCTTATTGATCTGGATCAGGATATCGCGATCGGTAACGATTACATCTCTGAACCTTCATCCGGTCTGGACAACTTCTTCAGTGGACAGATGGATGAGCTGCGTTTCTGGAGCATTGAAAGAAGTGAAGCTGAAATACAGGACGCTGCGGGACTGGAACTACTCGGTAACGAGACCGGACTGGTCGCATATTACGATTTCAACCAGGGTGTGGCAGAGGGCGATAACAGCGCGATTTTGTCAGTCACAGATCGTACTGTAAATGGAAGGCATGCAGTGCTCTATAGCTTTTCTCTAAGCGGCAGCAGTTCCAACTTTGTCGAAGAATCGGGAATAGTATCTGAGTTTGCACCTGCCTGTGAAATTGGTGAGGCGTTGTTTCCTCTAGAAAACCCGAATCCCGGTGGTATTGGTGGCTGGACCGCAACGGCAAGTTCAATCTCTACTGAGTTAGGAGACTGGGACGCTAGCCACATGGTTGACAACCGGGTGAATACCTACTGGCAGTCAGAAGCTAACACTAACACACCAAATTCAGGTCACTTCATTACTATCGACATGGGCAGTGAGCAGACAATTGCAGGATTGCAGTATTTCTACAATGGTGAAAATAGTGATGTAGCAATCAGGGAATTCGAGGTCTTGGCCAGTTCGGACGGAGTCAATTTCAATTTGGTGACAACCGGGCGTCTGGCGACTGACATTGAAGCCATTGCTCAGCATATTGCTTTCGAGTCCGAGATTGTCACGCGTTACCTCCGGCTGAAATCCACCTCGCCAGAAAGGATTGTTGTTGGCGGTGCTGAGGCCACACCGCTGGTGTGTACAAGCGGTGGTGAGTTCGCGCCGACGTTCACCCTGGATACTTGCGGGGCAGATGCACTGAGTAGTGGTCATAATCCCGTTACCGGAAGCGCCTTTGATTCAACACATGATCGTTACGACATGCAGTGGCATGTTGCAAAAATTGAAAATACGAATGACACCCTGGAAGAATTCAACAAAGTGGCTGCCTGGCAGAAGGCGATTATTATCGGTGACGTTAAAGGTGACTGGATATCACCGCCACAGACTGCAGAATGGATTGGCATTTCTCATTCTGGTGAGAATGACAGGACAGTCGAACATCTCTACCGGCTGGATTTTAACGTGGACATGCCTCACCACGACTATCTGAACACGCTGAAGTTAATTACTTTTAACTTTTACAGTGATAACGGTATTTACGACATCCTGGTGAACGGTCAGAGTTTAAATGACGGCGGGCATTTGAACCTGGGATACAGCAAAAATCACGATGGTTATCCAGCAACCGCAACCCCGGTTTCCTGGGGCATGGACCCTGAACTGTTACGCCTGGGGAAAAACACAATGGTCCTGCATGTCAAGTCAGCTAAAAGATATACGGGTCTGTTGGCGTATCTTTCGTCTGGCAGCGGCTGCACTCCAGTTGATGTCGGTACTGCGCCGGAGTCTTACGGAACAAAAGAGAATGCGCCAGTTCATATTATTACCGGTGCACCGCTCTATATTGGCTCGGCTCATCCAACCCCTTTGCCTCGTGACGACAATGACGGAGTGAGTCTAAAAACTTATACCGGCGCTGATAGTGGCAAAGTCACTGCAACAGTGACAGGCAAAAACGCAACAGCTGCCCCGGCGATGCTGTGTGGCTACTTTGATGGCGCGGCAGACGGGATTGTGGATGGCACCTTTTCAAAAGGCGTAACCTATGTGGGTAGCGTTGGTGACGGAGTTGGAGAGGTTATAGCAACAGGCAACGAGGAACTCTGCATCCAGGTTCCAGGCGACAGTGCAAGTCAGTCAGTCACACTTGCGGAAGTTCCCGGATTTAATGGCGCCGAGGCTGTATGTACGACCCAGATCAACAGTAATTTCAGTTGTGATCTGCATTTCCACCCGAATTTTACTGGTGCAACACAAACCTATGCGCGATTTCGCCTGACGTCGGATAGTAAGTTTTTCAGTACCGATTCGCCTTCTCCAACCGGTGTTGCCAGTAACGGTGAAAGTGAGGATGCCGGCCTCATATACAATCCAACAGTTGCAGTGATTGGGTCAGTGAAAATCATACGAGCGCCCGTCGGAGAACTGGTGGATCAGTATGATGCCGAAGCGGTGATAGCTTTTCTTGACTCCTATGGTGTGGATTCGACAAATTTGTCAGATGAATCAGCGAACGAACTACTAAATGAAACACTTGATCCGGATGGTGACGGAACGGTTGCGCTGGTACACTGGACGACGCTTGAAGAGCTCGGTACCGTTGGTTTTTTTCTTGACCGTCGAGAAGCAGGGGGAGACGAATGGGTGCGCATTAACAACAAGATGTTACCCGGCTTGATCGATGCACCCTTTGGCGGTGAGTATCTCTACGCTGATCCAGGCGCCATGCCGGATGTCGACTACCTGTACAAGCTGACCGAGCAGGAAGCCTGGGGCAGCAGACAGGAGTATGGCCCCTATCAACTGAGCTATTGATTGCATAGCGATGTCAGGCATATTCCCGTGTGAGCGGAAAAGTGTAATATGGAGCTATTGAAAGGTTAATCATTAGGTCCTGGAGTTTTCGTGGGTCAGGAGATTGAAAGTAGCGATTTCAGTGAAGCTGATTACGATGCCTTCGCCGCGCGTCTGAAGGAAGAGACAGAGCTGCTTGGTGAAATGCTCTCTGACGATTGCCAGGGCACCTGTTTTGATGACGGCTCCTGGGTTGGTGGTTACGAGCTGGAGACCTGGCTGGTTGATGCCGACGGGATGCCTGCTGCATCCAATGGCGAATTTCTCAATCATCTCGGTAGTGAAGATGCTGTGGCCGAGCTCGCTCGCTTCAATGTCGAATTCAATGCGCCACCCTCAAGGCTGACCGGTAACCTGCTTTCGCACATGCAGGTACAGCTTGAACAGCTATGGCAATCGGGCCAACAGGTTGCCGAAGGTCTGGATACCAGCCTGTTGGCGACAGGTATACTTCCGACAGTCGAGCAGAGGGACCTCGTTCTTGCGAACATGTCCGACTCGACTCGTTACCAGGCGCTCAATCAGCAAGTTCTGCGTCTCAGGGAAGGGCGGGCGATTCATCTCGATATCAAGGGCAGTGAACACCTGCAGATGACGCATCATGATGTCATGCTGGAGGCAGCGACCACATCTTTTCAGATTCACCTGCAGTTTCCGCATCACCTTGGTGCGCGTATCTATAACGCATCGAAAATTGTTTCAGCTCCGCTAATCGCCGCATCGGCCAATTCACCTTTCCTGTTTCAGTATTCACTGTGGGATGAAACTCGCATCCCGCTGTTTGAGCAGTCGGTACCAGTCGGTGCATCAGACTACAGTCAGCGTGTCTCCTTTGGTGTGCGCTATGCGGATGAATCGCTCTTCGAGATATTCGATGCCAACCTGAAACGTTATCCCATCATGCTGCCGATGTTGATCGATGCAAAACCGGAAGAGTTTGCTCACCTGCGCCTGCATAACGGTACAATCTGGCGCTGGAACAGACCCCTGATAGGGTTTAACAGGGATGGAACGCCGCATCTGCGTATCGAGCAGCGAGTGGTGCCGGCCGGTCCGACGCTGAGTGACCAGGTTGCCAATATCGCTTTCTATTACGGCATGGTGGTTGCCATGGCGCATATGCCTGATGCACCGGAGAAGAAGCTGCCGTTTGCTGCCAGCCGTGATAACTTCTATGCTGCAGCGCGCGCGAGCCTGTCTGCATCGGTGAACTGGCTGGATGGACGCCAGGTCGGCATGCAGAAGCTCGTGCTTGATGAACTTCTACCGCTGGCCTCTCAGGGTCTGGAGCAACTCGGTATTGATCAGGATGATGCCGAGCACTATCTCTCTATCGTGCGAGAACGTGTTGCAAGCGGTCAGACAGGCGCTGCCTGGCAACGTCAGTGGGTCAGCGAGCATGGTAAGGAGTGGCGGCAGCTGGTGCTGGCATACCAAGAGCGGCAGCAGGCTGGTAAGCCAGTGCATACATGGACACTGAATTGAACAAGAGCGCCTGATTAATGATAGAACTGCAACAACTTGACCAGATCCCGGACGGATTACTCGATTGCGAGGCAATCGAGCTGGCCGACTTTCTTGGCGCGCCGACCCTGCTGCACCTGCAGGGCAAACGTGAACCTGCTCTTTTCGTCACCATACTTCTCCACGGCAATGAAACCACAGGGTGGGAGGCGATGCGCCGACTGCTGCGCCAATACCAGGCTGGCGGGGGAGAGCATCCGCTGCCACGTAACCTGAGCATCTTCTTTGGTAATCTCTCCGCAGCAAAGGCGGGTCTGCGCAAACTTGAACGCCAACCCGATTTCAACCGGGTCTGGGAAGGCGGTGATACGGTCGAGGCCGGCCTGATGCAGCATGTTCTTTCGGTCATGGATGAGCGCGGTATGTTTGCAAGTATCGATATTCATAACAATACCGGCATCAATCCACACTACGCCTGTATCAATGTTATCGATCCGCAGTTTCTGCGCCTGGCGCTGCTTTTCAGCCGCCTGGTCATCTATTTTATACGCCCCCGCGGTGTGCAATCGATTGCACTCGCATCGCGCTGTCCGGCAGTGACGCTCGAATGCGGCAAGGTTGGCGATCAACTTGGCGTCGACCATGCAGTTGAGTACGTCAACAGTGTTCTGCACTTGCAGGAGCTGGATTCCGAGCCGCTGCATCATGAGGAGATCGATCTCTATCACACCGTGGCCACTGTGAAAGTGCCGGAAAGTATCTCTTTTGCATTCGGCGATGATTCGAAAGAGCTGTCACTCTCCCCGGGGCTGGAGCGTTTCAATTTCAGTGAGATCAATGCCTCGACAATCTGGGGCGATGTGTTTGGAGATGAGTTACCACTAGAGGTGACAGGAGAGCAAGGTGAGGATGTCAGCGAGCACTATTTCAGTGTAGACGATGGACGCATCGTCAATCGTGTCGCCATCATGCCATCGATGCTGACCATGAACGAGCGTGTCATCAGACAGGATTGCCTCTGTTACCTGATGGAGCGTTACGCATTGCCGCAAGAGTTGTTGATCTGAGCGGATCTGTCTCATGCAAGATTACAGTTTCAAACCCGTAGCAATTATTGAAACGCCTTTCAGGGAGAAGTTTGCGATCCCGCGGCAGGCTGGCATCGTTACTGCTGCGAAAGGCCGTGTTGTTTTGCACGGCGAGGCTGCACAGCCGGAATGTGTCGAAGGGCTGGAAGATTTTTCGCACCTGTGGCTCACCTGGGTATTTCATGGCGTGCCGCAGGGTGAGTGGCGGCCCCGTGTGCGTCCGCCACGACTCGGTGGCAACGTGCGGGTTGGCGTGTTTGCCAGCCGGGCACCGTTTCGTCCCAATCCGATTGGTCTGTCAGTGGTGAAACTGGATGCCATTCGCATCGAATCCGGAAAGGCGGTCCTGGAAGTGTCGGGCGTCGATATGATGGATGGCACGCCGATTCTGGATATCAAGCCCTATATTCCCTACAGTGATGCAATTTCGGATGTCAGCGCCGGTTTTGCACCTGATGCACCGGAAAACAAGCTCGAGGTGCTCTTTCTGCCTGAGGCGGAAGCGGCGCTGCAGGCGAGAAGCGATGGTGATTCGGTGCGTGAACTGATCCGGGCGCTGCTTGCGCCTGATCCCCGTCCCGCCTACAAGCAGGCCCAGACAGAGGGGGAATATGGCATGTTGCTGTATGATTTCGACCTGCAGTGGAGGATTAACGGAAATCGCGCAGAAGTCGTGGATTTACGGGCCTCGAAATAGCCTTTTCCTTGCTACCCGGCACAATGGCCAGTAAACTTGGCAGGTTAATATTCAATCAACATGCCGCCTGTTCGGCTATTCTTTTATTAGTCTTTAGATTTCCGGAGAAATTTTCCCATGGCTATTGAACGTACCCTCTCTATGATTAAGCCCGATGCTGTCGCAAAAAACATCATTGGCAAAATCTACAGCCGCTTTGAGACCAACGGTCTGAAAGTCGTCGCTTCACGCATGATTCACCTGACCAAAGAGCAGGCTGGTGAGTTCTACGCTGTACACAAGGAGCGCCCTTTCTATAATGACCTGATCGAGTTCATGACTTCTGGTCCGATTATGGCGCAGGCACTTGAGGGTGAAGACGCAGTTGCCAAGAACCGCGAGCTGATGGGTGCGACCAATCCAGCCGAGGCAGCTGAAGGCACCATTCGTGCAGACTTCGCCGAGACTGTTGACGAAAATGCCGTTCACGGTTCAGATTCTCTTGAGAATGCTGCGATCGAGATTGCTTTCTTCTTCCCTGAAGGCGTTTGCGAGCGTACACGCTAAGCAATGGAAACCGCGGCAGAAAGAATCGATCTGCTCAGCCTTGACCGTGAGGGCCTGGAGGCGCTCGCGGTCAAGTTTGGTTACAAGACCTTTCAGGGTCGTAACCTGCTGAAATGGATCCATAAACATGGCGTCATCGATTTCGAGGCCATGACGGATCTGCCGCAACGTTTGCGCGATCAACTGATCGAGCAGACGGAAATTCGTGTGCCCGAGGTTGTTTTCGAACAGCCTTCGAATGACGGCACTGTCAAATGGGTTGTCGAGCTTCACGACGGCCAGCGTATCGAGTCTGTCTATATTCCAGAGGAGGGCAGGTCTACCCTGTGTGTCTCCTCCCAGGTGGGCTGTGCGCTTGACTGCTCTTTCTGTTCGACTGCCCAGCAGGGTTTTAACCGCAACCTCACGGCCGGTGAAATTGTCGCCCAGGTGTGGGTTTCTGCACATCGCATGCAGTTGCCCGTAACCAATGTCGTGATGATGGGGATGGGTGAGCCGCTGGCAAATTTTGACGCCGTGGTGACAGCCATGAACCTGATGCAGGATGATCTCGGTCTTAAGCTTTCCAAGCACAAGATCACCCTGAGTACCTCGGGCATTGTCCCGGCACTGAACAAACTGCGCGAGAAGAGTGATGTGTGTCTCGCGGTGTCACTGCATGCTGCAGATAATGCGCTGCGTGATGAACTGGTACCGATCAACAAAAAGTATCCGCTTGAAGAGCTGATTCCTGCTTGCAAGGAGTTCATCAAGAATGACAAGCGGCGTAAAATTACCTGGGAATATGTGATGCTCGATGGTATTAATGACACCAATAAGCATGCAAAGGCGCTGATCAGGTTGCTCGAGGGTGTGCCCTCGAAGATCAACCTGATTCCGTTTAATCCTTTTCCGGGTACTGATTACAAAACCTCTTCCCCTGAACGTGTTGATGCATTTCGTAACAAGCTGATGAAGGCGGGTTTGTTTACGGTGACACGCAAGACCAGGGGGGATGATATCGATGCAGCCTGTGGTCAGCTTGTGGGGCGTGTGCAGGATCGCAGCCGCAGGCAGTTGAGAAGAGTAAATTCAACCAAGGTAAAGGCCCCTTCGACTGCTACAGGAAAGCCGCTAAATGGAGAAGTGAGATGACGAATCACCTGTTCCAATTTCTGTCGATACTGCTGATCTTTGTTGTGCTCACGGCATGTCAGACCACTGCCCCGGTTACATCAGACAACGCAGCCTCGATGCACTATATCGCCAATAGTCCTGCACGAGTCTATATTGCTCTTGCACAGGCATACAGCCAGAAAGGGCAGCTTGATTCTGCAATGTCGAATGCAGACAAGGCAGTCAATATCGATCCTGCAAATCCGCGCGCACACGCAATTTTTGCTCATGTCAGTGAGCGTCTGGGAGATTACGGTGCGACAACCCGCCATTTTGAAAAGGCACGGGCACTGACTGCAACTGATCCCTTTGTGCAGGGATTTTACGGCCTTCACCTGTGCGGCAAGGGGCACTATGCAGCGGCTGATCGTGAGTTTGCCATGGCGGCCGCAAGCCATCTCAACAAAACACCGGAGACTGCCTGGCTGAGTGCCGGAAGTTGTTACGAGCAGGCAGGAGATACCGAGATGGCGCGTGCGCGTTACAGGAGAGCCTATGAAATCAATGGCACTCCACAGATAGTCCGGGCACTGGCCCGCGTTGAAAAGAAACTGGGTAACAGGCGTGAATCAAGACGCCTGTTGCGGCAAATAGATGAGTAACAGTGATGACAGCTGAAAGCAGCGAAGAGATGCAGGACGACATGTTCATAGCCATTGGCGGAGCTTTTGCGTCTGCTCGTAAGGGTGCCGGGTTATCGGTGACCGAAGCGGCGGAGAAACTCTATGTCGAGCCATATTATATCGATGCGCTCGAGAGTGAGGATTTCAGTGTCTTCGAATCTCGTGTATTTGCGCTTGGCTACATTCGCAAGTATGCCCTCCTGCTTGAACTGGATGAGAAGGAGATGCTTGACAAGGCAATGGCATTGCTTCCAGAAACCGTCAAGGATGGACCAACATTAAAGACACCGCCCGAGACACAATTTGTTTCGGAGCGACGACGCCCTGGTCAAGGTATCGACATAGCCCGGGGATTGACCTGGATGCTGCTGGGCCTGGCCGTAGTGACTGTCGCGGTGTTGTGGTGGATGGGTTTTCTGCCTCTGCCGGGAGCCAATCGTGATGCAGCTGTGACTGAACCGCAGGCACAGGAGACACAACTGCAGCAGTCGATAGAGTTGGGTGCAGAGAGCCAGGAACAGGAGTTCCTGTCAATTCCTGAAGAATCTGCAGAGTTGGAGATTCTTATTCAGGAAGATGCAGCTGAAGAGGCCGAATTACTGCAGGAGCCAATATCGGATGAAGTGCTCGAGGAAGAGAGCACAATCACTGCTGAAGAGATGGCAGTCATACCAGTAGAAGAAGCCACGCTTGTGGAAGAAGCTGCACCTGTAGAAGAAGCTATGCCTGAAGAGGTCATGCCTGCAGAAGAAGAGATCCAGGAAACAGCATTGCTTGCGGAAGCAGGTGATACATCGACTGAAGTTGAAATCTCTCTCAGTTTCAGTGGCCAGTGCTGGGTTGATATCCGTAATGCGGAAGGGGATGTTCTGGTGTCGGGCATGCTTAGATCCGGCACTTCTAAAATTATTTCGGCAACTCCACCATTGAGCATCGTTCTTGGCAAGAGCTCGGTGGTTACCATGCTGGTGGATGGCGAGCCATATGATCTGACGCGGCACTCAAACGGCGGTGTTGCACGATTCAAGATTGCATCGCGGGCAGAGTAATGGGCAAAATCCAGGCAATACGCGGCATGCATGACGTGCTGCCCGAACAGTCACAACTCTGGCAGTTTCTCGAGGATCAGGTCAGGTCAATATGCGATGGCTTTGGCTACCAGGAGATTCGCACACCGGTAGTTGAATCAACGGCGTTATTCAAACGCGCGATTGGTGAGGTCACGGATATCGTCGAGAAGGAGATGTATACCTTCGACGATCGCAATGGCGACAGCCTGACCCTGCGTCCGGAAGGAACAGCCGGCTGTGTACGTGCATGTATCGAGAATGGTCTGCTGCACAACCAGACGCAGCGTCTCTGGTATCGAGGCGCCATGTTCCGTCATGAACGTCCCCAGAAAGGCCGCTATCGCCAGTTTCACCAGATTGGTGTCGAGGCCTTCGGCATGGAAGGGCCGGATATCGACCTTGAGATTATCCTGATGACGGCGAGCCTGTGGCAGGCGCTCGGTATCGATGGTCTTGAATTACAGATCAATAGTCTCGGTACATCAGAAGAGCGTGCTGCCTATCGAGAGGAGTTGGTCAAGTTTTTGCGTCAGCATGAAGAGAAGCTCGACGATGACAGTAAGCGTCGTCTCGAGACAAATCCGCTACGCGTACTCGATTCCAAGAATCCCGATGTGCAGGCAATTGTTGCCGATGCTCCGACGCTGATGGAGTATCTCGGAGAGGAGTCACGCACTCATTTCGAAATCCTGTGCAACGGCCTCAAGGCAGCCGGGATCGAATACGTCATCAACCAGAGACTTGTGCGTGGACTCGATTACTATTCGCTTAGCGTTTTTGAGTGGGTAACCAACAAGCTTGGCGCACAGGGAACTGTATGCGCCGGTGGACGTTATGATGGTCTCATCGAGCAGTTGGGTGGCCGCGCTTCAAAAGCAGTTGGCTTTGCCATGGGGATTGAACGCCTCGTTGCCCTGCTCGAGGAGTATCATATGCCAGAGCTGCGCCAGACTGCTGATATCTATATTATCTCTGCAGACGAGGCGCGCATCCATGCACAGGCAGTTGCACAGCGACTCAGGGTGGAAATTGAAGGCTTGCGCGTGATCAGCCACTGCGGGACTGGTGGTTTCAAGGCGCAGTTCAAGAAAGCGGACCGTAGCGGTGCACAAATTGCCCTGGTTCTTGGCGAAGACGAATTGGCGCAGGGCGTGATAGGAATCAAGCCGCTGCGTGGTGATGGTGAACAACAGCAGGTCGCAATTGCCGATCTGCCGGATAAACTTCAGGAGTGGATACAGTGAGCGAAAATCTCACCGAAGAACAACAAGTTGAAGAGCTGAAAAAGTGGTGGAAGGAGAATGGTCGTTCCATTATTTTTGGTGGCGTCATTGGTATCGCATTGATCGGTGGTTGGCGCGGATGGCAGGGCTACGAGGATAGCCAGGCAGAAAAGGGTGCTGCACTCTACGACAAGTTCACAACGCATCTTGTGACACAACAGGTTGATGCGGCACGTGCAGATCGAAATGCACTGGCGGATGATTTTTCAGGTACTGTCTATGTCGATTTTGCCAACCTGCGCATGGCGATGACGGAAACAGGTGCCGGGAACATCGATGCAGCAATACTGCGCTTGCAGGATGTTATTACAGACGGCAGTGACAAGGGCCTGATGCAACTTGCTTCACTGCGGCTCGCGCGTCTCTACCTGGGACAGGGTAAAGTTGCAGAGGCCAGGCAGGCACTTGCCGGTGTCAGCGATGCGGCATTCGAGGGCGAGTCATTGGCAATTGAAGGCCAGATAGCGCTCAAAGAGGGCAACCACGAGGCTGCACGTATTGCACTCGAGGCAGCCAGAGAGAGGGGCGCAGCCGACTCTGAAATGATAGGCTATCTTCTGCAACAGCTTGAATCACCAAAATCATGATCCCGGGGGATGCAATGAAACACTTGACCATGACTATTGCAATGGCGGCCGTCATTGCAACCAGCGGTTGTAGCTGGTTAAGCAGAGAGAAATCTGCAGTAATACCGGCTGAATTGGATAAGCAGATAGATCAGCGCGGCTCAGTGGTGACCTGGAGCAAAGACACAGGATCCGGGAACGACGAACTCGCTGCCAAACTTGAAGCGACCCTGAGCGGCTCCTCGATCTACGTGGCCGATGCCGACGGCAGGGTATCTGCAGTTGATTCAAACAGCGGTGCCACCTTGTGGAATGTCGATGTTGATCTCGATCTGCGCGGCGGCCCCGGTGTTGGTGGTGGCCTGGTTGTTGTCGGTTCAACAGAAGGTGACCTGGTTGCACTGACGAGCGGCAATGGCAGCGAGAGCTGGCGTGCCAAACTTGATTCCGAGATAGCAGCAGTCCCGCTGGTTGCCAATGGCATGGTTGTCGCGCATATCACTGACGGCAAGCTGGTCGGTATTAACGCAGCGTCTGGTGAGACAACCTGGGTATTCCATCGCAGTGGGCCATCATTGCGTCTGCGTGGTGCTGCACAGCCGGTTGTCGATGGTGAGTATCTCTACTCGGGACTTGATGCCGGCAAACTGGTTAAGCTGGATATCGCCACTGGGCGGTCGCAGTGGGAAACTCCAATTTCATGGCCAAGTGGTCGTAACGAACTCGACCGCGTAGTTGATATCGACAGCCGTCCGGTTGTTACAGGCAACAGGGTATACACGGTGAGTTATCAGGGCCAGATGGCAGCAGTCGGAAAGAAAAAAGGTGCAGTTGAGTGGAGTATTCCATTTTCATCGCACCAGGGACTCGCATTTGACGGTACTGTTCTCTATGCAGCTGATGCAAGAGGTAACGTGGTTGCGGTCGATAGCGCCAACGGACATGAGCTGTGGCGTCAGAAAGCACTTCACGGTCGTCGCCTGAGTGCTCCGGCTCTTGCCAGTGGCTACCTTGCAGTAGCTGATTATGAAGGTTATGTACATTGGCTGTCACCCGCAGACGGAAGCCTGGTTGCACGTATTCGTGCAGTCAAGTCTGCCGTGCAGGCACCGCTTGTAACCTCGGGTAACCGCGTTATTGTTTACGGTAGTGAAGGGCAGCTTGCATCTGTCTCTGCACCATAAGCGCGATTATTAACGGCGATCTGAATGCTTCCGGTTATAGCCCTTGTCGGGCGCCCAAATGTCGGTAAATCGACACTCTTCAATCGCCTCACACGCACACGTGACGCCTTGGTTGCAGACCAGCCAGGGCTGACACGCGATCGTCAATATGGTGTTGGACGTCTTGGTCCTTCTCCCTATATCGTAATTGATACCGGCGGTCTCAGCGGCGTACGCGAGGGACTCGATCCGCTGATGGAAAACCAGGTCATGCAGGCGATCGAAGAGGCCGATCACCTGCTTTTCCTGGTTGATGGCCGCGAGGGCCGCAATGCCAGTGATGAGGGTATCGCAGAGCGTCTGCGCCGTACCGGCAAGCCGGTGACACTGGTTGTCAACAAGAGTGAAAATCTCGATCAGCATATTGCCGCTACCGATTTTTACGGATTGACCAGCAATGAACCGGTAGCCATCGCGGCTGCCCATGGCCGTGGGGTCAAGCCCCTGATTGAAGATGTTCTTTCAACACTGCCACCAGCGACACTTCCTGAAGAAGAGGATGATCGCATCCGTATCGCCGTGGTTGGACGCCCCAATGTCGGCAAGTCGACCCTGATCAACCGTCTCATCGGAGAAGAGCGCGTCGTCGCTTTCGATATGCCGGGTACAACCCGCGATAGTATCGATGTGCCGTTTGAGCGTGATGGTAAAAAATATACCCTGATTGATACCGCAGGAGTGCGCAAGCGCGGACGCGTCAAGGAGGCGATCGAGAAGTTCAGTATCGTCAAGACGCTGCAGGCTATCGAGGGATCAAATGTTGTCTTTCTGCTCATCGATGCGCACGAGGGTATTACAGAACAGGACGCACACCTTGCCGGGCACCTGCTTGATAGCGGCCGCGCATTGGTGGTTGTCGTCAATAAGTGGGACGGTCTCGAACAGGGCGAGCGCGAGCATGTTAAAACTGAACTCAAGCGTCGTCTGCAGTTTCTCGATTTTGCACGTTGGCATTTTGTCTCGGCGTTACACGGCAGTGGTGTCGGCAACCTGATCGAATCGGTCAACAAGGGTTATGCCAATGCCATGCGCGATATGAAGACGTCACGCCTGACCGAGATACTCGAAGATGCAGTGATGGAACATCAGCCACCGATGGTGCGTGGCCGCCGTATCAAGATGCGTTATGCACACCAGGGCGGCAAGAATCCGCCTATCATTGTGATTCACGGTAACCAGGTCGATTCGGTCCCGGCGACCTACAAGCGCTACCTGGTGAAACGATTCCGCAGCGTACTGCATCTCGATGGAACCCCCCTGCGTATCGAATTCAAGTCGGGAAGTAATCCGTTCCATGGACGCAAGAACAAGCTGACAACACGCCAGGTGCAGAAAAAGAAGCGCCTGATGAAACACGTTAAGAAAAGTAAGTAAGAGGAAACGAAATGATGATCTGGACTATCTACCTGTCAGGTGAAATTCATACCGACTGGCGACAGCAGATAATGGATGGTGCACAGGCAGCAGGGCTGCCGGTTGAGTTTACCTCCGCGGTCACAGATCATGATGCCAGCGACGCTGCCGGTGATTCACTTGGACCGGAGAGCGACGGCTTCTGGCGTGATCACAAGTCATCCAAGGTCAATGCTATCCGTACCAAAAACCTGATCGAGCAGTGCGATATCGCCGTGGTGCGTTTCGGTGATAAGTACAAGCAGTGGAATGCTGCATTTGATGCTGGCCAGCTGGCGGCACTTGGTAAGCCCTACATTACCCTGCACGACAGTGACATCATTCATCCGCTTAAAGAGGTTGATGGTGCTGCCATGGCATGGGCCCAGACCCCAGAACAGGTGGTCGGTATTCTCGAGTACGTCATCTCTGCAGGCTGAGTGAAATTAATGCAAGCTTCACAGTCTCTCGATACTTTTATCAACGGCATGACGTCACTTGTTGATATGCATGGCGACAACGAGAAAGAGATACTGCAGCAGGGCAGGGTACTGCTAGCCGAACTGATCGCCGATGACTCCTGGCTTGCCGATGAGTATCGCCAGGGTAGTGCAGATGCCTATCGTCAGTATCTTCTCTATCTCGATCCACAGTCACGTTTTTCAGTGGTCAGTTTCGTTTGGGGACCGGGGCAGAAGACGCCGGTTCATGATCACACCGTGTGGGGTATGGTTGGCGTGATGAACGGTCGCGAGTTGTGCGAGGAGTTCTCCATCGATTTCGAGACGGGCGACTTGTTGAAAACCGGGGAGCACCTGATAGATCCGGGTGGTATCGACCTGGTGTCACCAACGATTGGTGATGTTCACCGTGTTTCAAACGCGCTGGATGATCGTGACTCGATCAGTATTCATGTCTATGGCGCTGATATCGGCAGGACGTCGAGGCATATCTTTGAGGAAAACGGTTCCGTCAAAACCTTTATTTCGGGTTATTCCAACGATTAAATTCTGGTGTGATCCGGGCTTGGCCCCATTCCCAACATTCGTCATCCCGGGCTTGATCCGGGATCTGATCTTTTGCGTCGCTTCGCGACAGTTTAATTTTGATGCGCGCGGTGGCTCGCACCCACCCTACTTTCTTGTGCTGACAAGAAAGTAGGCAAAGAAACAGCTCCTCATTGACGCCTAATCGTACGTAACTTGGCTATCACAGCGTGAAAAAAACTCGCGATCTTCGATCACTCAAACAGTTTTTCACTTCTCCTGTGATACCCTGCGCCACTGACGGAGAGTCTTGGCTGTTCAGGTGCGGTGCGTTTAAAGCGCCTGAATCTTCTCCAATTGCGCCTGCAGACTGGCAAGCGTTTTTTGCGCCTCTTCCAGCTTCTCCTTCTCCTTGGCGACAACAGCCTCTGGTGCCTTGTCGACAAAGTTGGGATTCTGCAGTTTCTTGCCGGTGCGCTCGACTTCGCTCTCTGCCTTGCCGATCTCTTTCTCGAGACGCTTGCACTCTGCATCCTTGTCAATCAGTCCTGACATTGGAATCAGCAGACGCATGTCGCCGATCAGTGCAACGGCGGATTCAGGCTCCTCGTCACCCTGTTCGAGAATCGTGATGGATTCAACGCGTGCGAGGAAGTCCAGGTAGCTGCGGTTGATTTCCGAATATTTGCGATCCTGTTCTGAAGCATCTGCCAGCAGTACCGGAACACGTTTGCCGGGCGCAATGTTCATCTCGCCCTTTATTTTGCGAATCGCAAGAATGATGTTCTTGAGCCACTCGACTTCGGCAACTGCCTGTTGGTCTTCAAGTGACTCGTCTGCAAGCGGGTAGGGCTGCAGCATGATGCTGTCCCCCGACTTGCCTGCCAGCGGCGCGACCTGCTGCCAGATCTCTTCCGTGATAAATGGAATAATCGGGTGCGCAAGGCGCAGCAGCGCTTCAAGTACACGCACCAGCGTCTGGCGTGTGCCGCGCTTGGCTGCATCTGATGCTTCATCACTGTTGAGAACCGGCTTGCAGAGTTCCAGGTACCAGTCACAGTACTCATTCCAGGTGAACTCATAGATTGATTGTGCAGCATGATCGAAACGGTAGCTCTCAATCGATTTGCCGACAGCAGATGCGGTTGTCTGCAGCTGTGCCAGGATCCAGCGGTCTGCAGCCGAGAGTTCAACCTCGCTGTTTGCATCAGTTCCGCAATCCTCGCCCGCGGTATTCATCAGCACGTAGCGTGCGGCATTCCAGAGCTTGTTGCAGAAGTTCCTGTAGCCCTCGATACGTCCCATATCGAACTTGATGTCACGCCCTGTCGCTGCCAGTGCTGCGAAGGTGAAGCGCAGCGAGTCAGTTCCGAAACTCTGAATGCCGTCGGGAAACTCCTTGCGGGTCTGCTTTTCGATTTTTGCAGCGAGTTGTGGCTGCATCATGCCGCGGGTACGTTTTTCGACGAGAGTGTCGAGGTCGATGCCGTCGATCAGGTCGATCGGGTCGAGGACATTTCCTTTCGACTTGGACATCTTGTCGCCATGGCTGTCGCGTACCAGTCCATGCACGTAGACCTCGTTGAAAGGCACCTGGCCATCCATGAACTTGAGGCCCATCATGATCATCCGTGCAACCCAGAAGAAGATAATGTCGAAACCGGTGACAAGTACATTGGTCGGGTAGAAATCCTTGAGTCGTTCAGTGTTCTCCGGCCAGCCGAGTGTCGAAAAGGGCCACAGCGCAGAGCTGAACCATGTATCGAGTACATCCTCATCCTGGCGCAGCGGGTAATCGTCAGAGAGTCCGTGCTTTTCACGTACCTCGGCCTCATCACGGCCGACATAGATGTTGCCTTCATCGTCATACCAGGCCGGTATCCTGTGGCCCCACCAGATCTGGCGGCTGATACACCAGTCCTGGATGTTGCGCATCCATTCGTAGTAGGTGTTTTTCCAGTTGTCCGGAACGAAACGGATCTGTCCGTTCTCAACAGCTTCAATTGCCGGCTTTGCCAGTGGTTCAATCTTGACGTACCACTGATCGGTCAGGAAAGGCTCGATGACTGCGCCGGAGCGGTCGCCGCGCGGAACCATGAGCTTGTGGTCGACAATTTTCTCAAGCAGATCGGCAGCTTCAAGATCAGCAACAATCTGCTTGCGTGCCGCGTAGCGATCAAGACCATTGTATGCAGCAGGAATCAGATCATCCTCGTCAGCTTCATTGTCACGGATTGCCGCGTCGATGGTGAGTATGTTGATCAGTCCGCCATGCGGCTGGTCGCTGATCATGTTCTCGTCACGGTGACGCTGCCAGACAGCATAGTCGTTGAAATCGTGCGCAGGTGTGATCTTGACGCAACCAGTACCGAATTCAGGATCGGCGTGTTCGTCGGCAACGATCGGTATCTTGCGGTTGGTGAGTGGCAGTTCAACAAGTTCTCCGATGAGATGCTTGTAGCGCTCATCTTCAGGGTTGACCGCGACAGCACAGTCACCAAGCATGGTTTCAGGACGCGTGGTGGAGACCACTAGGTGCCCGGTGCCATTGGTCAGCGGGTAGCGCATGTGCCACATGTGGCCATTCTCTTCCTCGGCGAGTACCTCGAGGTCTGAGACGGCGGTGTGCAGTTTCGGATCCCAGTTGACGAGGCGCTTGCCACGGTAGATGAGTCCCTCTTCGTAGAGACGTACAAAAACCTCTTTGACCGAATTTGAGAGGCCGTCATCCATGGTGAAGCGCTCATTTTTCCAGTCGAGTGATGAACCGAGGCGGCGCAGCTGTCCGGTGATATTGCCACCGGATTCAGCCTTCCATTCCCAGATGCGATCGATAAAGGCATCGCGCCCGAGATCATGGCGAGATTTCTGTTCGGCTTCGAGCTGGCGTTCGACAACCATCTGGGTTGCTATGCCGGCGTGGTCAGTGCCCGGCTGCCACAGGGTCTTTTTCCCTTTCATGCGCTGGTAGCGGATCAGGGTGTCCATGATGGTGTTATTGAAGCCGTGGCCCATGTGCAGGCTGCCGGTCACATTGGGAGGCGGAATCATGATGCAATAGCTGCCTTCAGCTTGCTGCTGAGGCGCAAAAGAGTTGTTCTCTTCCCAGGTTTTGTACCAGCGTTGTTCGATGGCGTGAGGATCGTAGGTTTTGTCCATTAGGGGCTGCTTTACGGGCTGAATTGATCGGAGCTGCGTCAAAGCGGGCCATTATAACGCAGTCGCGGGAGAACCGAAGAGGGGAAATTTCGGAAAATATTGATAAAACAGGCTCACGGGAATTGACGAAAGCGCCTCTTGCCCGTATTATTCGTGCCCTCGCGGGTCATGCCTGCGAGAATTCGGGGTGTAGCGCAGCTTGGTAGCGCGCCTGCTTTGGGAGCAGGATGTCGGGGGTTCGAATCCCTCCACCCCGACCAGTTTTGCCATGAGAGGCCAGAGTTGTATAAACTTGGACTTTCAGGACCTGGTAGCCTGGCAGCTGCCAAATGGTCAAGCCGCACGGCGGTCAGAGTTTGCGCCCGTAGCTCATTTGGATAGAGCATCGGCCTTCTAAGCCGAGGGTAGCAGGTTCGAATCCTGCCGGGCGTGCCATTTTCCAAACAGGCCACTGTTTTAATGGTGGGTGTAGCTCAGTTGGTAGAGCCCTGGATTGTGATTCCAGTCGTCGTGGGTTCGAGTCCCATCATCCACCCCATATTGCATAACCCCTTGCCGGTCAGCTGGCAAGGGGTTTCTTTTTGTCATGGAGTGACGATTCAACAAACAGAGACGTATCAATATGCTAAGTTGTAGCATAAATATTGTTCATGCAAATTGTCATCATATTGTAGTCATAATCAGTGACTATGATTCAGATGTGCGGCACAGGAAAAATTAATGCAGGAGTACCCAGTCAAATTCCGGGTTCATCCGGATTCCGGCAGTGAGTTGATCGGGTAGAGAAGCCATGTCATCTTTACACACCTATCTCGCGGGCGATATTGGCGGAACAAAGAGCTGGATGGCGCTTGTCTCCGTCTCTCCGGATGGTGAGTGGTGCATTGAATACAGTCACAAATATCCCAACGCAGAGTTTCAAAATGTTCAGCAACTAATTGAAGCCTGTCTCAATGATGCAGGCACCGATGCCAGTCAGATTGCAGGGCTCTCTCTTGCCGCTGCAGGCCCTGTCACTAACGGCTATTGCATGATGACCAATCTCGACTGGGAGATTGATACTGCGCAGATTAAAAATCATTTTGACTTTTGTCACGTCACTCTCATTAATGACTTCCACGCTGTCGCGCAGGGGGTTACTCTTGTAGAAGATGAAGAGTTGCTGGCGCTGAATCAGGTTGTTCCAGACAGTAATGGCCTGAAGGTAGTGACGGGCGCAGGCACAGGTCTGGGCCTCGCCTGGCTTCAGCAGGGAAATGCGCACGCAACCGAGGGCAGTCACACCGGTTTTGCGCCGGCAGATGAAGAACAGAACAGATTGTTGCAGCAGTTGTGCAGCGGCAAGCCATCTGTCAGCTGGGAAGAACTGCTTAGCGGCATGGGATTACAGCGGCTTTATTACTTCGTATCGGGCGGCAAGAGACTGCCGGCAGCAGAGATCACGACGGCGGCTGAACAGGGTGACGAATCGGCAACCGCTGCAGTGGCTCTTTTCTGGAGGATTTTTGCCAACTGGGCCGGCAACCTTGCGCTTTTCTATCGCCCGGCTGGCGGCATCTATCTGACTGGCGGTGTGACGAACAGGTTGCTGCCGATGCTTGATAGAGACGAATTTATATCCGCCTATTGTGACAAGGGCGGCATGCGATCACTGGTTGAGACAACTGCGGTGTTCGTGGTGACAGATGAGCAGATCGGTCTACTTGGCGCGATCGCACAAATCAGAGACGGGATTGAGGGTTTGGAGATTTAATATGACTATTGGTGCCGATGAGCAAAAAGAGGTTCTCAAATATTATATAGAACCAAAAATGGTGACCGAACTGACCAGGGAGACCCTGGTACTGATTCTTGCCGGTGGTGAGGGTTCCAGGCTCAGGCACCTGACAAAGTGGCGTGCCAAGCCGGCTGTTCCCTTCGGTGGCAAGTACCGTATTATCGATTTTCCACTGTCGAACTGTGTCAACTCGGGCCTGCGCCGTATCGGCGTTCTTACCCAGTACAAGGCACACTCTCTGATTCGTCACTTGCAACGTGCATGGTCATTCATGCGTCCCGAGATTGGCGAGTTTGTGGAGATACTTCCCGCCCAGCAGCGTACCGGCAAGAAAGAGTGGTACCAGGGTACAGCAGATGCGCTCTACCAGAACCTTGATATCATGCAGCGTCATGAGCCCAAGTATGTGATCGTGCTCGGTGGTGATCACATCTACACCATGGATTACTCGGAAATGCTGCTGCACCATGTGCAGTCGGGTGCCGATTTTACCGTTGGCTGCATCGAGGTTCCCATCGACGAGGCAAGAGGCTTCGGCGTGATGTCGGTCGATGAGGATTTGAACATCACCAAGTTTACCGAGAAACCGACAGAACCGGATCCGATGCCGGGCAAGCCGGACAAGGCTTTGGCATCCATGGGTATCTATGTTTTCTCAACACGTTTTCTCTACCAGACACTGATCGAAGATGCTGACAAGGCGAGTTCGTCTCACGATTTCGGCAAGGATATCATTCCCTCCAAGATCGACGGCTTCAACGCAATTGCCTTTCCTTTTGCAGACGATGACGGAAGGCCCTCTTATTGGCGTGATGTGGGAACGATTGAATCCTACTGGCGTGCCAACATGGAGTTGTGTGACGTCGATCCGGAACTCAATCTCTACAACCGTAACTGGCCGATCTGGACTTACCAGACGCAACATCCGCCGGCCAAGTTTATCTTCGATGATGAAGGCCGCCGTGGCGAGGCAATCGACTCGCTGATCTCTGCCGGATGTATTCTCTCCGGAGCGAGGGTCAAGCGCTCGGTGATTTTCTTTCTCACCCGCATAGAAAACTACAGCCACATTAAAGACAGCGTTATTCTGCCCAAGGTGCATATCGGCAAGAACTGCCGTATTACCAAGGCAGTTATCGATAAGGGCTGCGCAATTCCTGACAACATGGTGATTGGCGAAGATCTCGAAGAGGACAGGAAGCGCTTTCACGTGACTGCAGAAGGTATTATCCTGGTTACACCGAAGATGCTTGGGCAGCATATCTATACACTCGAAGGGGAAGAGAGTATATGGGAGCTGTGAAACTCAACCTGGTGCTTTGTTGGCACATGCATCAGCCTCACTACCGTGAGGGTGTTGATGGCGAATACAGTTTGCCGTGGGTGTATCTGCACGGCATCAAGGACTATACGGACATGGCCGCTCACCTGGAAAACAATCCGGGTATGCGTTCGGTGGTTAATTTTGCGCCCGTGCTGCTTGAGCAGATAGACGATTATGCACACCAGTTGAAAGACTATTTTGATCATGGCAAGGCGACATCAGATCCTTTCCTTAATCAGTTGATCGGTGCTGTTGCCATCCCGCAGGATGCGAATGGCAGGAGTGAACTGGTTGGCCACTGCCTGCGCTGTAATGCGCCACGCATGATTGAGCCTTACGCGGTTTTCCATGGGCTGGTTCGCTGGTTTGACCATTTTGAAGAATTCGATGTTGCCAGTGATGCCAGGGCTGTCGAGATTCTCAATTATCTCGATGAGCAATACTTTATCGACCTGATTTGCTGGTATCACATCAGCTGGCTCGGCGAGTCAGTAAGGAGTGACGAGCGTGTTGTCAGGCTGATGGAGAAGGAGAGTGGCTTCACTGATGATGATCGCCGTCAACTGGCCGAGGTTATTCATGACAGCCTCAACGGCCTGATTGACCGCTATCGCGCACTCGCTGATTCTGGCCAGATTGAATTGTCGATGACGCCATACGGTCATCCCATCGTTCCCCTGCTGCATGATTTTGAAAATATGCGTTGTGCCTTGCCGGATGCGCCTGTACCAATGGCTGAGGGCTATCCGGGCGGTTCTGAACGCAGCCGTTGGCACATGGATAAGGGAATTGAACTGTTTCAGCATTATTTTGGACGGCGCCCGCAAGGTGTCTGGCTGTCAGAGGGTGGGGTCAGCAGCGATGCACTCAAGCTGCTTGATGAGTACCAGATGCGCTGGACCGCCACAGGTGAAGGTGTGTGGCGCAACAGTTGCCACCTTTCTAAACATGATGCTGAGGATATCAACACCAAGAAGGGGCTTTTTTCTCCGCACTCACACAACAGTGACAAGGTACGGGTTTTCTTTCGGGATGACGGCCTCTCCGACTTGATCGGCTTTGAGTACAGCAAGTGGGATACGCATGATGCTGTTGCCGATTTCATGCAGCATCTCAACAATATTGCTGACAGTATTGGTGATGATGCGGACCAGCGCGTGGTATCCGTGATTCTCGATGGTGAGAATGCGTGGGAGTACTACTATGCAAATGGCGCGCTGTTTCTCGACGGTCTCTACAAGGCTTGTGCCAGCAGCGATCGTATTGCGCTACGTACATTCAGCGAGGTTGCCGACCTGGAAGCGCGTGCCTTGACTGAACTCTGCCCGGGCAGCTGGGTGTACGGCTCCTTCTCGACCTGGATTGGCGAAAAGGACAAGAACCTGGCCTGGGACTACCTGGTGGCAGCAAAGCAGGTATATGACGAAGCAGTTGCATCAGGCAAACTGTCTGATGAGCAGAAGAGAGAGGCAACACAGCAGCTTGCTGTTTGCGAGGCTTCTGACTGGTTCTGGTGGTTTGGTGATTATAATCCGTCGGATAGTGTGCGTGATTTCGAGCAGCTCTTCCGACTTCAACTGAGACGACTCTACAGCCTGCTGCAGCTGACTCCTCCTGCTGTACTTGAGCAGCCGCTCTCAAGTGGTGGGGGGCATGGCGAGCACTCTGGCACTATGCGCAGAACAGTTTAAATTATGAAATCACTGACCGAGAGACGCGCCGGAGTATTACTCCACCCGACGTCATTTCCTTCCGGGGAGTTTGATGACGCGTTGCGTTGGCTCGACTGGATGTCCGAGGCGGGTTTTCGTATCTGGCAGTTTCTGCCGTTAGGTGTGCCGCACGATGATTTCTCGCCCTACCAGTGTTTGTCTGCATTTGCGATGCATCCGGGGCTGTTGCCGCAAGATGCAGGGCAGAGAGCCATTAACCAGGAACAGCTGCAGTTGTGGCGTCATGAGCAGGCACACTGGGTTGAAGATTATGCACTCTTCATGGCATTGCGTTGGGAGCACAATACGGATCCATGGTTCAGTTGGCCAGATCAATTCAGAAGTCGGGATCGTGACGCGCTGACAGCGTTTGCCGAGAATAATCGTGACAGTATGGATGCAATCATCGAACAGCAATTTGTTGCGCATCGATACTGGCTGGAGATTCGCGAGGCTGCTGCTGAAAGGGATATCATGCTATTCGGCGACATGCCGATTTTCGTGGCGCATGACAGTGCCGACGTCTGGTCCAATCCACATCAGTTCATGCTTGACGACTACGGTCTGCCGACATTTGTTGCTGGCGTGCCACCCGACTATTTTTCAGCAGAAGGCCAGCGCTGGGGTAATCCCCAGTACAACTGGGAAGCTATGCACAGGGATGGTTTCAGGTTCTGGATAGAGCGACTGCATCACCATTTTGAACTCTTTGACCTTGTCAGGCTGGATCATTTCCGCGGCCTTGAGGCGGTCTGGACAATCCCTGCAGAGAATGAAACCGCGATTGACGGTTACTGGGAGAAGACACCGGGCGATGAACTGTTGGCCAAGCTGCAGCAGGAGATGGGCTGCATTCCATTGATAGCAGAGGATCTTGGCATTATTACTGCGGAAGTGACAGCACTTCGTAAAAAATACGAACTGCCTGGAATGGCCGTACTTCAGTTCGGTTTTGATGCCTTTGATGACAATCCACACAAACTGCATAACATCCATCGTGATACTGCCGTCTATACAGGAACACACGACAATGACACCATCAGGGGCTGGTATGATTCCCTTGATGAACAGACACGTGGCCATGTTCTCCAGGCGATTGGTGCCGACAGTGGAGAGCAGGTCGTCGATCGCATGATCGATGCGGCTCTTGGCAGCAATGGCAACCTGTCGATTGTGCCGCTGCAGGATCTGCTCGGACTTGGCAATGAGGCACGTATGAATCTGCCTGGTACGACCGAGGGGAACTGGCAGTGGCGCTTTACGTGGGAACAGCTCGCGGATATTGATTGCGGTGACCTGAAACAACGCATACAGAAGACAGGTCGACTTGGAGAATAAAGATGCATGAGGCCCTGAAACGACTGCAAAACGGTTCACACCATGATCCATTCGAGCTGCTTGGATACCACGAGACGGAATCCGGTGGTGCTTTGATCCGTGCACTGCTGCCGCACGCCGAACAGGTCGAACTCGACGGTATCGGTGAAATGGAGCGTGTTGAGGGAAGTGACCTGTTTGAACTTCATTCCGATACCCGCTTTGTTCCTGGTCACTACACACTGAAGTGGCAGGACAAAGCAGCCGGAAACTGGCACAAGACAGTTTCCCCCTACAGCTTTCAGCCACAGGTTGGTGAGCTCGACATGCACTGGTTTGGTGAAGGCAATCACCACCACGTGTGGCATTTCCTCGGTTCGCGCATCACCACGATCGATGATGTTGAAGGTGTCCAGTTTGCCGTGTGGGCACCGGACGTGACGCGAGTCAGCGTGGTGGGGGACTTCAATGCGTGGGATGGCAGGCGCCACCCGATGCGCTGCCGTGGTGGCTCGGGCATTTGGGAATTGTTTATTCCCGGACTGACAGCCGGTGATGCATACAAGTATGAAATTCTCAGCCGGCGTAATGACGTAATCATCAAGGCAGACCCATACGGACGACACATGTCGAATCGTCCTGAAACCACCTCGCTTGTGCCTGCCGAGGTGGCTTACGAGTGGCAGGATCATGAGTGGATGTCGAGGCGCAAAACCTTCGATTGGCAAACTGCCCCAATGGCGGTCTACGAGATGCACGCGGGTTCCTGGCAGCGGAGTGAGGATGGCACATTCCTCAACTGGCGCGAACTCGCCGAGCGCCTTGTTCCCTATGTTGTGGAGCTGGGCTATACCCATATCGAACTGCTACCTGTTTCCGAACATCCGCTGGATGCCTCCTGGGGTTACCAGGTCAGTGGTTACTATGCGCCGACCGCACGCTTCGGTACACCGGATGATTTCAGGTTCTTTGTCGATGCTGCACACAAGGCTGGTATAGGCATTCTGCTCGACTGGGTGCCGGCACACTTTCCGAAAGACGATTTCGCACTGGCGCGATTTACCGGTGAGCCTGTATATGAACATGCTGATCCCCGGCGCGGTGAGCACAGGGATTGGGGTACGCTGATTTTTGATTATGGCCGTAACGAGGTAAGAAATTTTCTCATTGCCAATGCGGTTTACTGGCTTGAAGAGTTTCATCTTGACGGTCTGCGCGTCGATGCGGTCGCATCCATGCTCTACCATGATTACTCGCGTGAAGATGGAGACTGGCTGCCGAATGTACACGGCGGGCGTGAAAACCTCGAGGCGATCCATTTTCTGCAGGAGCTCAATCGTGTTGTCCTCGGTCGTTTTCCCGGTGCCGTCACCATTGCAGAGGAGTCAACCTCATGGCCAATGGTGTCGCGCCCGGTAGAACTTGGCGGGCTTGGTTTCTCGATGAAATGGAACATGGGCTGGATGAATGACAGTCTCAGTTATATCGAGGAGGACCCGGTCTACCGGAAATATAATCACAACCTGCTGACATTCAGCCAGTTGTACGCATTTACCGAGAATTTTGTCCTGCCGCTTTCCCACGACGAGGTTGTTCACGGCAAGAGAAGCATGGTCGACAAGATGCCTGGAGATTACTGGCAAAAAATGGCTAACCTGCGTCTCTTCTACGCGTGGCAGTATGGCCATCCGGGCAAGAAGCTGCTCTTTATGGGCTGCGAATTCGCACAGTGGCACGAGTGGAGTGAAGAGGGCGAGATTGACTGGGGTTTGAACGAGATCGAGGCGCATGCCGGAATCAGGAGAATAGTTGGAGACCTCAACAGGCTCTATTGCGGTGAGCCGGCAATGCATCAGCGTGATTTTACCGAGGATGGTTTCCGCTGGATCGACTGCCACGATTCGGAGCAGTCGGTATTGAGCTTTATCCGCTATGCACATGATGCGGCACCAATCATCTGCGTATTCAACTTCACCCCGGTTCCGCGCTATGATTATCGCCTGGGGATTCCACATGCAGAGAGTTATCACGAAGTGCTGAACAGTGATTCAACTCACTATGGTGGAACCAACACAGGCAATGGTGGTGATATCCAGGTTCAGGATATTAACTGGATGGGTTTTGAACAATCCATCTCGGTGACCCTGCCGCCATTGGGTGCACTCTTTTTGCGGGGGACGTGAATGCGCATTCTTTTTGTTGCCAGCGAATCTTACCCGCTGGTCAAGACAGGTGGTCTTGGTGATGTGGCCTACAGCTTGCCGCATGCGTTGCAGGAGCAGGGCGCTGATGTGCGTATGCTGTTGCCAGGCTATCGAGAATTGCTGCAGGAACTGGATGAAGTGCGCATCCTCGGCTGGCTGCACATACAGGGATCGGGCCGCAGCCATGATGTGCGCGTGCTCGAAGCGACTCACCCAGCTTTCAGCGTCAAGCTGCTGATTGCCGATTGCCAGGAGCTCTACGACCGTCCCGGCAACCCCTACCTGCACCCGGACGGCTACGACTGGCCCGACAACGCCGAACGCTACACTGTGTTTTCACGCCTGGCAGCAATGTTGTCGATGGACCTGCTGGGTCTCGACTGGCGTGCCGAAGTGGTGCATTGCCACGACTGGCAGACGGGGTTGGTACCCGCATTTCTTGCCTCTGAGCCCGATCGTCCCAGGACTGTTTTTACCATCCATAACCTCGCCTACGGCGGCCACTTTCCCCACGACGAGTTCATGAAACTGCATCTGCCCGGATACTGGTGGTCGGGCGAAGGTGTTGAATTTTACGGTGGATTCTCGATGCTCAAGGCGGGGCTGGTCTATGCAGATTCGATCACAACTGTCAGCCCGACCTACGCAGACGAGATCTGCACGGCACAATTCGGCTACGGTATGCAGGGCGTTTTGCAGGCGAACAGACACAAACTCACCGGGATTCTCAACGGTATAGATACACAGCTGTGGAATCCGTCCATCGATCCCTATATCAAGGCGCATTACAACGCAGCGCGTCGTAATCCGGGCAAGCGTATCAACAAACAAGCGCTGCTGAAAAGTTTTAGTGTCGAGGCCGGCGACGAATTTTTAGAGAAGCCGCTGATTGGCATGGTATGCAGGTTTGTCGAACAAAAGGGGATTGACCTGGTGGCTGAAGCGATTCCAACGCTTATGAAGGAGACGCAAGCCTCTTTCGTGATTATCGGGGCGGGCGACCATGTTCATGAAGAACGCTTGCTGAAATTGCAGAAGCAATATCCGGATCGTCTGTTTGTCTATATAGGCTACTCGGAAGAGTTAGCCCATCTGGTCGAGGCTGGTGCCGACATGTTTTTGATGCCGTCCCGCTTTGAACCTTGCGGTCTCAACCAGATGTACAGCCTGCACTATGGCACTCCACCGATCGTGAATCATACTGGCGGGCTTGCCGACACTGTTGTTGATACCACACCAAAAACTCTCAATGCACAGACAGCAAACGGATTTGTCATGCAGGAGCCATCTGTGACCGCATTGATCGATGCGGTACTACGTGCGATTGATGTTTACGCTAACAAGAGGTCCTGGGCGAAACTGCTTCGAACCGGGATGCAGAGCGACCTGGGCTGGAAGAACAGTGCCTTGCGCTACCTCGACCTCTACCAGCATCTACTCGCCTGATCTCTCGTACGCTTGCAGTTGCCAACTTGGTGTAAAATATAACTCGTACTTTTATTTATTTAAGGTTTCGCTGCCAGTGTGCTGCGGAAGAGGTAGCAATGAAATATTCAAATTCCAATGCAGAGATGCTTTGCAGTTTGCGCCCAGAGCCGCTTTCCAATGAACCGGAAAAACTTCAGAGGGATTATCTGCACTATCTGAATCGCCACTACGGGCGTTTTCTCGGCTGTGACTCATATTACATCTACTCGGCGATGGCACTCGTTCTGCGCGATCGCCTCACGACGAACTGGCACGACACCTGGGTGGCATACAAGGACTCCAGTGTGAAGCGTGCGTGCTACATGTCGCTCGAATACCTGATTGGACGCTCTCTCGGAAATCATATTCTCAATGCCGACCTCGGACCGGCATTGGAGAAGCTGTTGATGAACCGCGCGGTTTCACTCGAGGACATCGAGGAGAGAGAACCGGATGCAGGCCTTGGTAATGGTGGTCTTGGACGCCTGGCTGCCTGTTTCATTGACAGCTGCGCCACCCTGCAGCTTCCGGTGGTTGCCTATGGGCTGCGCTACGAGTACGGCATGTTTCGTCAGAAGATCGAGAATGGTCGGCAAATAGAAGAGCCTGATCACTGGCTGAGAGATGGCAATCCATGGGAGATTGAGCGCCCCGAATACACTGCCACGATCAAGTTTGGTGGGCGTACCGAAGAGTACTATGATGCCGATAACATCAAGAAGGTACACTGGGTAGAAACCCAGGATGTACTGGCGATTCCATACGATTTACCAGTCTCCGGGTATAAGAACAACACGGTGAATACACTGCGCCTGTGGAAAGCGACGGCAACCGACGAGTTCAACCTCGACGAGTTCAATGCCGGCAGTTATACCGAGGCGGTCTCGGAAAAAAATAACGCCGAGCACATCACCATGGTGCTCTATCCTAATGACGTTAGTGAGAACGGCAAGGTGCTACGCCTGCGCCAACAATATTTCCTCGCCTCAGCGACACTGCAGGATGTGATACGTATCTGGGAAAAGACCGGGGGTGAGGACTACAGCAAGTTTCCCGATCAGAATGTCTTTCAGATGAATGACACTCATCCGACCATCGCGGTTGCAGAACTGATGCGCATCCTGATAGATGAAAAAGGATTGGAGTGGGATCAGGCGTGGGATGTCACCACGAAAACAATGGCCTATACCAACCATACCCTGCTGCCTGAAGCGCTGGAAAAATGGCCTGTGCCCATGTTTGAGCAACTCTTGCCGCGCTTGCTTGAGATCATCTACCAGATCAACGCGAGATTTCTTGAGCTCATTTCCATGAAGTGGCCCGGGGATACTGATCGCCAGCGCCGCATGTCAATTATCGAGGAGGGTGGCGTCAAGCACGTGCGCATGGCTTATCTTGCGATTGTCGGCAGTTTTTCTGTCAATGGTGTGGCAGCACTCCATTCACGCCTGCTGGCTGAAGGCCTGTTCCACGATTTTTACGATCTGTGGCCTGAAAAATTCAACAACAAGACCAATGGTGTGACACCACGCCGCTGGATTGCATATGCGAATCCGGCAATGAAACAACTGGTCAGCGAAAAGATAGGAGAGAACTGGATTTCGGATCTCTCCGAGATCGAAAGGCTCAAGGCATTTGCACCGGACACACCGGAAAACAGGGAGTTCCACCAGGCCTGGCGTGATATGAAGCGTCAAAACAAGCAGCGCCTGGCAAATCTCGTTGAGACAAATTGCGGCGTGATATTCAATGTTGATTCGCTCTTCGATATACAGGTCAAGCGTATTCATGAATACAAGCGTCAGCTGTTGAACGTGCTGCATGTCATTCATCTCTACAACCGCATCAAGGCGGGAGATACCGAAGGCTGGGTGAATCGCTGTGTACTCATTGGCGGCAAGGCTGCCCCTGGCTACCAGCTGGCAAAACAGACCATCAAGCTGATTAACAATGTCGCACACATGATTAATGATGATCCTGCTGTTGGCGAAAGGCTCAAGCTGGTCTATTACTCGAACTATGGTGTCACTGCGATGGAGGCCATTGCTCCAGGCGCTGATCTCTCCGAGCAGGTCTCAACTGCTGGCAAGGAGGCATCGGGCACTGGGAATATGAAGTTCATGATGAATGGTGCCATTACCATTGGTACCTATGACGGCGCCAATATCGAGATTCTCGAGGCAGTTGGTGAGGAGAACTTCTTTCTTTTCGGTCTCAGGGCTGAAGAGGTGGAAGAGCAACGTCACCACTACAACCCGCAGAGCTTTATCGATACAGACGAGGACCTCAAGGCGGTTATGAACCTGCTCGAGAGTGGTTATTTCAACTTGCAGGAACCGGGTATATTCAACGACATTATCAACTCTCTAAAGAGTCCGCATGACCCATGGATGACACTTGCTGACTTCCGCAGCTATATCGATGCGCAACATGCGGTGGAGCAGGCGTGGAGGGACCAGGAAGAGTGGACAAAAATGAGCATTCTCAACACCGCGAGCAGTGGTTTCTTCTCCACAGACAGAACCATGCTGCAGTACAACGAGGATATCTGGAAGCTGAAGCAGATTCCGGTTCATTCACCAGTGGATGTCTAGCACCTGTGGTGTAAGCGAAAGCCATGGCGCCCGGGATTGGAGTTAAATACTGCATTCCCGGGCAGTTAGACAAATAACCACGCCGTTTGTGAAAAAACGCCTATTTATCCGGCACTTTTGATAAAATCTCCGCTTTGATGATCCCCGGAGTCCCCGATGTTTGATAAATCCATGAAGATCGAAGGTTTCGATGACGAATTATGGTCCGCGATCCAGGAAGAGGAGCGCCGCCAGGAAGAGCACATCGAACTGATTGCATCTGAAAACTACACAAGTCCACGCGTCATGCAGGCACAGGGTTCTGTATTGACCAACAAGTATGCTGAGGGCTATCCGGGTAAACGTTATTACGGTGGCTGCGAATATGTCGACAAGGCAGAACAACTCGCCATCGACCGTGCCAAGGCGCTGTTCGGTGCCGATTATGCGAATGTCCAGCCCCACTCGGGTTCACAGGCGAATGCAGCAGTCTACATGGCGCTGTGTGAGCCGGGTGATACCATACTCGGCATGGCGCTCGCCCACGGCGGTCACCTGACTCACGGCGCCAAGCCGAACTTCTCAGGCAAGATTTACAACGCGGTACAGTACGGCCTCAATCCGGACACTGGTGAGATCGACTACGAAGAAGTCGAGCGTCTTGCACGCGAGCACAAGCCGAAAATGATCGTTGCAGGCTTCTCAGCCTACTCACGTGTCGTCGACTGGCAGCGTTTTCGTGATATTGCCGATGAAATCGGTGCCTACCTGTTTGTCGATATGGCACACGTGGCCGGCCTGATCGCGGCTGGTGAATATCCAAGCCCGGTCAATATTGCTGATGTCACCACGACTACTACGCACAAGACACTGCGTGGTCCACGCGGTGGATTGATTCTCGCGAAAGAGAATGAAGCGATTCAGAAGAAACTCAATTCGCTGGTTTTCCCCGGTACCCAGGGTGGTCCACTGATGCACGTGATTGCCGCCAAGGCCGTCGCATTCAAGGAAGCGATGTCACCCGAATTCAAGACATACCAGCACCAGGTTGTGAAGAATGCCCAGGCAATGGCCAATGTCTTCATGCAGCGCGGCTATGATGTTGTCTCTAAGGGAACAGATGACCATCTCTTCCTGGTCAGCTTCATCGAGGCAGGACTCACTGGTAAAGCAGTCGACGCATGGCTGGGTGCAGCAAATATCACGGTTAACATGAATGCGGTACCAAACGATCCCCAGTCACCTTTCGTGACCAGCGGTATTCGTGTCGGTACTCCAGCGTTGACGACACGCGGTTTCAGCGAAGAGGAAGCTGTGGAGCTGGCTGGCTGGATGTGTGATGTTATTGACTCTCGCGGAGACGAGCAGGCAATCGCAGGGGTCAAGGCTAAAGTGCTTGAGATCTGTGCTCGTCATCCCGTTTACAGAAACTGATAGATGCGTTGTCCGTTTTGCGGTGCTGAAGACACCAAGGTCATCGATTCCCGCTTGTCGGGGGAGGGTGAGCAGGTGCGCAGGCGCCGCAAATGCACAGTCTGCAGCGAACGCTTCACCACTTACGAAAGTGTTGAGCTGAATCTGCCCAGGGTCGTTAAAACAGATGACACGCGGGTTCAGTTTGATGGCCGCAAGCTGCGCGCAGGCATGTCTCGCGCGCTCGAGAAACGTCCGGTCAGTACCGAACAGGTCGAGGCCGCAATCAATCGTATTACCCGCAAGCTTGCCTCCAGTGGCGAGGCAGAAGTGTCATCGCGCTCGATCGGTGAACTTGTCATGCATGAGTTGCGCAAACTCGACCAGGTGGCCTATGTCCGATTCGCCTCGGTCTATCGTTCTTTCGAAGACGTACGTGCCTTTACAGAGGAGATCGAACTGCTCGAGCGTGAACCAACACCGGAAGAGCGTCGCCAGCAGATGAAGCTGCTCGACGAGGATGAGAAGTGACAGCCACGGGCGACCACGCCTGGATGAGCCGAGCCCTCAAGCTGGCGCGGCTCGGACTCTATACAACTGATCCCAATCCCCTTGTCGGCTGCGTCATTGTCAAAGATGATGCCCTGGTTGCCGAAGGATGGCACCAGAAAGCCGGCGACCCGCATGCTGAAAAAATTGCACTGGCAGCGGCTGGTGAAGAAGCCAGGGGCGCAACCCTCTATGTCACCCTTGAGCCTTGCTGCCATCATGGCAAAACACCTCCATGCAGCGATGTAGTCATCAAGGCGGGTGTTGCTCGCGTTGTCATCGCCATGCAGGATCCCAATCCACTCGTTGCAGGTAAAGGTGTCAGCCAACTGCAGGATGCCGGTATCGAGGTCGAGTGTGGTGTGCTGGAACAGCAGGCAAGAGAACTGAATCCCGGTTTTGTCAGCCGCATGGAGCGTGGGCGTCCATGGGTACGCTGCAAACTGGCCATGAGTGTAGATGGCCGTACTGCGATGGCGAATGGTGAAAGCAAGTGGATTACATCAGATGCATCAAGAAAGGATGTACATCGCCTGCGTGCAAGAAGCTCTGCAGTAGTAACTGGTATCGGTACACTGCTTGCGGATGATCCTTCACTGAATGTACGTCTCAATGATGAAGAGTTGTCGGGTGTCACTCTCGATGCGCCATTAACCCTGCCACTACGCGTGATCATGGATGCCGATTTGCGCACACCGCCGGACGCCAGGGTGTTACAGCTCGAGGGCGATACGCTGATTGTTACGGCATCCACAGATAGTGAACGCAGCAGGGCACTTGCAGATACCGGAACTGAGCTGTTGGTTATTGATCGTGAATCAGGCCATCTTGACTGGCAGCATCTGCTGCGTGAACTGACCGAGCGGCAGATCAATGATGTGTTGATCGAGGCGGGAGCAACCATAGCCGGATCAGCACTGCGTGCTGGTATCATCGATGAACTGGTGCTCTATATGGCACCCCACCTGATGGGGGATGATGCTCGCGGACTGGTACATTTGCCGGGACTCGATACAATGGAACAGCGCATCGAGTTGCAGTTGACCGATTTGCGTCAGCTCGGCAATGACATGCGCATGACCTACAGAATAAAAGAGGCAGACTAGTGTTTACAGGTATTATCCAGGCAGTCGGCAGCATAGCCACCATGGAGGATCATGGTGGTGACATGCGTCTGCGAATTTCAACAGGCAAACTCTCACTCGATGACGTTGCGCTGGGTGACAGTATCGCAGTCAATGGTGTCTGCCTTACAGCGGTTGAATTGCCGGGTGACGGTTTTGTTGCCGATGTCTCGCGCGAGACCATGACACTTACCTCGCTTGCCAGTCTCAAGCCGGGAAGCAGTGTGAACCTTGAGAAAGCCCTGACACTTGCGACCCGTCTCGGCGGTCATCTTGTCAGCGGTCATGTCGATGGCCTGGGCGAGGTAGTAAGTCGCTCTGATGATGCGCGTTCTGTACACTTCGTGATACGGGCGCCCGATGAGCTGGCAAGATACATCGCGCACAAAGGCTCGATTACAATTGATGGAACCAGCCTGACAGTTAACCAGGTGAATGGCGCGGAGTTTGATCTGAATATTGTTCCGCACACCATCCAGGAGACAAATATCGGCGGTTACCAGGCTGGTACGAAGGTGAATCTTGAGGTGGACATCATTGCACGTTATCTTGAGCGACTGGTGCTTGGTGATGATGCAGCAAAGCCGGGTGTTAAGAGTGACATTAACGAGGAGCTGTTAAGAAAGACAGGCTTCATTGCGTAACGCACAGACAGGATAAGAGTATCAGCGAGCCACTCATTATTCCGCGTTCGGATCATCCGATATCGCGGTCACAGATTTCAGAAAATGCCGTCAAGGTTCTGTACCGCCTGCACAAGGCAGGCTACAAGGCCTTTCTTGTTGGCGGTGGGGTTCGTGACCTGTTACTGGGTCGCGAACCAAAAGACTTCGACGTTGCGACCGACGCGACACCGGAAGAGGTCAATTCACTGTTTCGTAACTGCCGCCTTGTCGGGCGCCGTTTCCGTCTTGCACATGTCCACTTCGGGCGTGAGATTATCGAGGTAGCGACATTCCGTGCCGCTCACGAAGGCGAACAGCTTGATGGACACAGCAAGCAGTCGGATGACGGCATGCTGCTGCGTGACAATGTCTACGGGAGCCTCGAAGATGATGCACTGAGGCGTGACCTGACGGTTAATGCGCTCTATTACAACATCGCCGATTTTTCGATTGTTGATTATGCTGATGGTGTCGCGGATCTCAAAAAGGGAGTCTTGCGCATGCTGGGTGATCCCGAGACACGTTATCGTGAAGACCCGGTTCGTATGCTGCGAGCAGTGCGTTTTGGCGGAAAGCTCGGCTTTACCCTGACGCAGGAGACCGAGGAGCCAATCTGGGAACTCGGTGAGCTGTTACAGTCTGTACCGTCAGCACGTCTCTTTGATGAATCTCTCAAGCTTTTTATGGGTGGCAGCTGCGAGGAGACATTCCATTTGCTGCGCCATTACTACCTGATTGATTATCTTTTCCCGATGACGGAAGAGGCGATCAACAGTATGGATGGTGAGCCTTTCCTTCACATGATTTGTGATGCGCTCTACAACACCGACCAGCGCATCGCGACGGGCAAGCCTGTGACCCCGGCATTCCTGTTTGCCGTGTTCCTGTGGGAGCCTGTACGGCGCCTCTATGAAGACAAGCTGGAAGCAGGGGAGCCGCCACTGCAGGCAATCCAGAGGGCCGGTTCACAGATCGTTTCCGAGCAGGTTCAGCATGTCGCCATTCCAAAGCGTTTTACCTTGATGATGAAGGATATCTGGAATCTGCAGCCGCGCTTCTTGCATCGTGAGGGCAAGCGTCCTCTGCGTCTGCTGACGCATCCCAAGTTCAGAGCGGCGTATGATTTTATGTTGCTGCGCGTGACCTCCGGTGAGGTAGAACAGGAACTTGCCGACTGGTGGACCGAGATTCAGTCTGTCGACCAGGATGCGAAAGAAAAAATGACCGGGCCGTCGGGTGGAAACAGGGGAAGGAGAAGACGTACCCGGCCGAAACAGAATCAGGGCGAAGCACAGTGACCACAGCGTACATCGGTCTTGGCAGCAATCTGGATGCGCCATCAAGGCAAATCAGGGATGCGATCAGGGAGCTTGATGAGACCCAGGGTATCGAGCTGCGCCAGGTCTCTTCACTGTATGGCTCCGAGCCCATGGGGCCGAAAGATCAGCCTGATTATGTGAATGCTGTTGTAGAGATTGAAACGCAGCTCTCGCCCGATGAGCTGTTAAAAGCCCTTTTTATAATCGAGGATCATCACGGTCGTATCAGGGAGAGGCAGGTGCGCTGGGGTGCACGAACGCTGGACCTGGACCTGCTCCTCTATGGTGATGTGCAAATGAATACACCTGAACTGACCATACCGCACGTGGGTATCTGCGAGCGCCCCTTCGTTATTTTTCCATTGCTTGAGATCGCTCCCGAAGTTGAGATTCCGGGTGTCGGCAAGGGCCATCAATGTATTGAGCATATGGATCCTGCTTCAATAACACAGCTGTAAATTTCTCCTGTTTGCCTCTTGCTCTGTCACTGGTCCCCGCAACAGTAAAAACCTGCTAGTCTTAAAGACTCATTAGAAAAATATAAAATAAGCCAGAGGATGAATTATGACGACCTATCATGGCAGTTGTCACTGCGGCGCAGTGACATTCTCATTTGAGTGTGACCCGATTGAAAAGGGGATTCGCTGTAACTGTTCAATTTGCGCACGTAAGGGTGTCATGATGACACCCGAGGTGATTCCGCCTGAACGTTTTCATATTGACTCTGGTGAGGAAAATCTCGGTGTCTACCAGTTCGGCAGTGGTGTCGCCAAACACTATTTTTGCAAGACGTGCGGTATACACACTTTTAACATGACATTGCGCGCACCTGGCCAGTACCGCGCCAATCTCGGCTGTGTTGATGAGGTTGATGAATTCAAGCTTGAGTGCGACGTTTTTGACGGCAAGCACTTGCTGTAGGAGCCCCAATCCGGGGCGATTGGGAAGCCGTCATCCCCGCGAAAGCGGGGATCTGGGTAGTGCACAATATTCGGATCCCGGGTCTCTGCCCGGGATGACGATTGTTTAGTACAAGATTGCGGTCAGAAGGCGCTCGCCTGGCAGGTACTTTGGATATTACGAGTTCGCTGCAGCTTCGGCTGATGGGATTTCTGCCCTCTCTTTCGACGCCAAACGTCTCTTTTCGAGTTGCCCGTCGATAATGTTCTTGATCGCAATCAGGAAGCCGAGACCGAGGAATGCACCAGGCGGGAGGATTGCCAGCAAGACACCCTTGTAATCGTCAATCCTGAGTGCCCAGTCTGCTGCCATTGGGCCGAACATCAAATCTGCCTCGGCGAACAGGGTTCCCTGTCCTATCAATTCGCGTAGAGCACCGAGAGCAAACAGGACCAGTGAAAAGCCGATGCCGATCGCCAGAGCATCGACGGTTGCTTTACCCACATTGTTCTTGGACGCGAATGCCTCTGCACGGCCAATGATTGCACAGTTGGTAACGATCAGCGGTATGAAAATACCCAGTACCAGGTAGAGCTCGAAAAACCACGCCTGCATAGCCAGTTCCACCGCGGTAACGAAGCAGGCGATAACCATGACAAAAACCGGCAGGCGCACTTCGGGGCGTACGAAATTACGAATCAGGGAGATCGTGGTATTCGACAGCAGCAGTACCATGGTCGTGGCCAGTCCAAGCCCGAGGCCGTTGATCGCTGTGTTGCTGACTGCTAGCAGGGGGCACAGGCCGAGTAGTGCAACAAGCGCCTGGTTGTTTGTCCAGAGGCCGTTTTTAATAATCGTGGCGTAGTCGTTCATTTGCTTTTTCCTGCCTGCATATTTTTCAGGTAGTCGGCATAAAGGTCAGCGCTATTCTCACCATGATAGATGAGTACGCTCTTGACCGCACTGACGATACTTCGCGGTGTAATCGTAGCGCCTGTGAACTGGTCGAAATCGCCACCATCCTTTTTAACTTTCCAGCGGTTTGCGGGAGGATTCTGCAGTGACTTTCCATTGAAGTCGAGAACCCAGTCAGAGCGCTTCAGCTCGATTTTGTCGCCTAGGCCGGGTGTCTCCTTGTGTGACACCACGCGTACTCCTCCAAGGCTTCCATCCTGTTTTACCGCAACCAGTAATTCGATGACGCCTGTATACCCATTTGGCACCCTGGCCTCGTAGACGATGGCATACAACGCCTGCTCGCGAGTTCCTAAGTAAAGATTGGATTGCGGCCTGCCGAGTTCCTCGAGCGCATTGACGACAGGTATATGCTCAAGCAGGTTGTTGTCGATTGAGTCTGCTGGAATCAGCTCTTCCAGTTTTGTTAACAGTGCCTGCTGGCGATTGTGTTCGATTTGCGCACGCGTGGCGGTTTCAGTCAGGCTCACCAGCGAGGTTCCGACCAGTCCGAATAGTCCCAGCAAAACACTGGCGATGACGATGCTGTTAATTTTCATCGCTCGTCACCTTTTTCTGCTCATCCTCCTCTTCAGCCTGCCCATACACTTTTGGCTGCGTGTAGTAGTCGATTGTCGGTGCAGCCATATTCATCAGCAGTACGGCGAATGCGACTGCATCGGGGTAGCCACCCCAGTTACGAATAATGTATATCAGGATACCTATCAGGGCACCATAGATAATCTGCCCTTTTTTAGTGGTGGCTGCACTGACAGGATCTGTGGCGATGAAAAAGGCACCGAGCATGAAACCGCCGCCGATGATATGGAATACCGGTACCGGATTGACATCGGGTTCAGCCAGCCATGTAGCGGAACTCAAGATGAACATTGCAGCGATCATCGACAGGGGGATATGCCAGCTGATGACCTTGCGCCATAGCATGAAAATACCGCCGACCATGAACCAGAATGCGACCTGCTCCCTGCCAATGCCGCCGAAGTCACCCCAGCCGGGGATTTCACGAATCTCGTAGATCATCTCTCCCAATTCAAGACGTGTGCGCATCTCGTCCAGTGGGGTTGCCATGGTTATGGCGTCCCAGCTGAGGCCTTCAGGCATTACGGAAGTGAAGATAATCGATAGGCTGGCTAGCAACCCCGGATCGGCTGTGACAAGTTCCAGAGGCGCATTCCAGCGCGTCATCTCTACCGGAAAGGAGATGAGCAGGAAGACATAGGCAGCCATTGCCGGGTTGAAAGGGTTGTAGCCCAAACCGCCGTAGAGCTGTTTGACAATGATGATACCAAACAGGATGCCTGCGACCGTCATCCACCAGGGCAGAAAAGGTGGTATGGCAATTGCAAAAAGTACTGCGGTCACTACTGCACTGAGATCTTTGATGACTGGCAGGGCGTCACGATTGCGCATGCGAATCACGGCAGCTTCAGCAGCCACGGCGGTGAGTGTGGCAATGGCAACCTGGATCAGTACACCCCAGCCAAAAAACCACCAGCTGGCGATAATGCCAGGTATCAGCGCCAGCAGTACTTGCGCCATCAGTCGCGTAACATGATTCTCCTGTATTCCATGCGGTGAACTGTAAAGCGGAAATCTCACTGCTGCTTCTCCTGTGCCGCTTTTTTCTTATCGGCAACGCGTTTCATGGCTGCCTCAATTGCGGCTTTTTTCGGGTCGCCGGCATCTGCTTTACCGGCAGCAGGTTTTTTCTGCTCCAGGTCCTCTTTCTTTTTACGCAGGCGTGACTTGCGTTCAGCCGCAATGCGTTCGAGACGGGCAGTGCGCGCCTCGTGGCGCCGGCGTGCATGATCAGCCTTGCGTTTCTCCTCTTCCTGTTTCCAGATCTCGGTCTTGGCAAAACGGAAGTAATGCACCAGCTGAATATTCGATGGGCACACGTGGGTACAGCAACCGCACTCAATACAGTCAAACAGGTTGTAGTCCTGCACCTTGTCGAAATCTTTTGCGTGCGAGTACCAGTAAAGCTGTTGAGGCAGCAGTTTTACTGGACACACATCTGCACATTTTCCGCAGCGAATGCAGGCACGTGCCTTTCCCGGATCAGGAGCTTCATTTTCGCTGAGTGCAAGAATGCAGTTTCCACCCTTGGTCAAAGGGATCCGGTCATCCGGGAGAGAGATTCCCATCATGGGACCGCCATAGACCAACTGCCTGGCTTTGTCCGTATAGCCGCCGGCTGCCTGGATCAGGTGTGAGATCGGTGTGCCGATCAAGGTATGCAGGTTACGAGGTTCAGCAATGCCTTCACCGCTGATGGTGACAATACGGGATATCAGCGGCCTGCCATCGAGTACGGCATCTCGTACCGCGGCCATAGTGCCGACGTTGTGGCACACCATGCCGATATCTGTAGGTAGCCCATCGCTGGGGACTTCTTCTCCTGTCATCAATTGGATCAGCTGCTTTTCACCGCCACTTGGATAGATGGTTGGAATCTCGATGACACGGGTTCTTTTCAGGCTGGTTACCTTGATGGCCTGTTGCATTGCTGCAATGGCATCTGGTTTGTTGTCCTCGATGCCTATCAGACAGCGTTCCAGTCCGAGGAGGTGCAGGATGATCTCAATCCCGGTAACGATGTCATCTGCACGTTCCTGCATCAGTATGTCGTCGCAGGTGATATAAGGCTCACACTCTGCACCGTTGATAATCAGTGTATGCAGGTTCCGTTTGAGTCCGGAGAGCAGTTTAGCGTGGCTCGGAAAGGCAGCTCCGCCCATGCCGACGATACCGCTGTTGTGAATTCTCTGCAGCAGAGTATCGGGGGATGCTGACAGATAGTCAGGAATGGCAGCAGGTTTTTCTGTCCACTGATCATTGCCATCCGGTTCAATAACAATGCAGGTGTCCGGTAGTGCGGCCGGATGCGGGATGGCGTGTACCTCGATAGCTTTTACCGTGCCTGACGTCGGTGCGTGAACAGGTGCGCTGATAGCGCCCTCAGCTTTTGCTATGCGCTCGCCCTTGAGGACCTTGTCGCCCGCCTTGACAGTTGCCTTGGCCGCATGCCCTATGTGTTGTCTGAGAGGAATGACAAGCTGCTGTGGAAGACCGGCATCGGCAATAGGGTGCTGCAATGATTCCTGCTTGTGCTCCGGAAGATGCAGGCCACCATGAAAATTGTGCAGCTTGGTCAGCAGCTTGTCGAGATCATCCTGAGAACTCATGCCTGTGCCTCCACGGGTGTCTCTTCCGGGGCGAGTTGAGGCTGGTCACCCGGGTAGGGCCACGACCAGCTACGGATATCGGCCTCAATCGGCTCCATGACAATACATTCAACCGGGCAGGGTGGAAGACAGAGTTCACAACCCGTACATTCACTCTCGATGACAGAGTGCATCTGTTTGGCAGCACCAAGAATGGCATCGACCGGACAGGCCTGAATGCACAGGGTACAGCCGATACAATCCTCTTCGATGATAATCGCAACCGAGGGCGGGCGTATCTCAATATCCTCATCCATGGCGATTGGATCACGACCAAGCAGGTCTGCCAGTGCAATGATGGTCTCGTGACCACCTGGTGCGCACTTGTTGATCTCATCCTCACCTCTGGCAATTGCATCTGCATAGGGACGACAGCCGGGATGACCACACTGGCCGCACTGTGTCTGCGGCAGCATCTGGTCGATCTGGTCGGCGATAGGATCTCCCTCGATATGAAAACGTACTGCCGCATAGCCCAGTAACAGGCCGAACAGGCTTGCGAGGATGGTCATTGTGAGAATGGCGCTCAGCATGATCCGTTCCTTAGCCCGTGACCAGCCCTGAGAAGCCCATGAAGGCCATCGACATAAGTCCTGCTGTGATCAGCGCAATGGCGTTGCCCTGAAAAATGGCTGGTACATCGGCGACCGACACGCGTTCGCGGATCGCAGCAAACAGAACCAGCACCAGCGAAAAGCCCAGTGCTGCACCAAAACCGTAGATGGCCGACTCAATAAAATTATGCTGTTCCTGGATATTCAGTAGTGCAACACCGAGAACGGCGCAGTTGGTTGTAATCAGTGGCAGGAAGATGCCGAGTACGCGGTAGAGCAGCGGACTGGTCTTGTGCATGACGGTCTCGGTGAACTGCACGACAAAAGCAATCACCAGGATAAAGGCGATGGTGCGCAGGTATTCGATACCGAGAGGTGCCAAAAGGTATTCGTTGACGAGGTATGAGCAGATCGAGGAGAGCGTCAGAACAAAGGTAGTCGCGAGACCCATGCCGGTCGCTGTTTCCAGTTTGCGTGACACGCCCATAAAGGGGCACAGGCCAAGGAATTTCGACAGGACGAAATTGTTGACCAGTATTGTGCTGACTAGAATCAGTGCGAATTCAGAAATCATCAATTGTCCTGATTATTCGTATCTATTTTACACGCATGCCCGGTTTTGCACCCTCGTCAGGATTGAGGATATACAGCTCATCGCCGCCTGGACCTGCTGCAAGCACCATGCCCTCTGACAGGCCAAAACGCATTTTACGTGGCGCAAGATTGGCAACCATGACGGTCAGTTTGCCCTCGAGATCAGATGGATCATATGCAGACTTGATACCGGCAAACACGTTGCGGGTTTCTCCACCGAGGTCGAGCGTCAGCTGCAGCAGTTTATCTGCACCCTCGACGTGCTCTGCCTTGGCAATGCGTGCAATACGCAAATCGAGCTTTGCGAAATCATCAAATTCGATTGTCGGGGCTATCGCTTCCATATCAGTTGCCGGTTTCTCCTGCTTCACCTGTTTTGCTGATGGGGCGAGATCCTCTTTTGAGCCCTCGACCATCGCTTCGATCTGCTTGCTTTCAACGCGGGTCATCAGAGCCTTGAATTTACTGATGTCGTGATCGAGCAACGGATTTGCAGCATCTTCCCATGTGAGTGCTTCCACCTTGAGGAACTCCTCTGCGGCCTCGACTGTTTTCGGCAGGATTGGCTTGAGGTAGATGGCAAGCAGGCGGAAAAGATTGATACCCATCGAGCAGATCTGGTGCAGCTCCTCGTCCTTGCCTTCTTCCTTGGCGACGATCCACGGCTTCTGCTCATCAACGTACTGGTTCGCCTTGTCGGCGAGCGCCATGATCTCACGTACTGCACGAGAATATTCGCGTCCCTCGTAGGCTGCGGCAATTGAGTCACCAGCGTTGGAAAAGCTGTCAAACAGTGCCATGTCATTGAGTTCTGCAGCCAGCTTGCCGTCAAAGCGCTTGTTGATGAAGCCTGCGAATCGGCTGGCAATATTGACGAACTTGCCAACCAGGTCTGAATTGACGCGCTGTGCGAAGTCCTCGAGATTGAGATCGATATCATCGACACCGGCACCAAGCTTGGCGGCAAAATAGTAGCGCAGGTACTCGGGATTGAGATGTTCGAGATAAGTGCTTGCCTTGATGAAAGTACCGCGTGACTTGGACATCTTTTGCCCATCAACGGTCAGGAAGCCATGTGCAAACACCGCTGTTGGCTTGCGGAAACCGGCACCATCAAGCATTGCAGGGAAAAACAGGCAGTGGAAATAGACGATGTCCTTGCCGATGAAGTGATAAACCTCGGCATCTGAATCTGTATTCCAGTAGTTTTCGAATTCTAATCCGTCAGTCTTGTCACACAGGTTTCTGAAGCTTGCCAGGTAACCGATTGGTGCATCCAGCCAAACGTAGAAATACTTGCCCGGGTGATCCGGAATTTCAAAACCGAAATAGGGGGCGTCACGCGAGATATCCCACTCCTGCAAGCCGGATTCAAACCACTCGTCGAGCTTGTTGGCCATCTCTTTCTGCAGGTGACCTGCGCGGGTCCACTTCTTCAGCATCTCCTCGAAATTGGCGAGCTTGAAAAAGTAGTGATCTGACTCCTTGTCGATTGGCTTGGCGCCGGAGACAGCGGAATGCGGATTCTTCAGTTCACTGGGCGAGTAACTTGCACCGCACACTTCACAGTTGTCACCGTATTGGTCCTCTGCACCGCACTTGGGGCAGGTGCCCTTGATGAAGCGATCCGGCAGGAACATGTTCTCGACCGGGTCGTAGGCCTGGGTGATCATGCGCTTGGCGATGTGCCCGGCATCCCGGTTATTGCAGTAAATCAGTTCGGAGTAATGACGATTCTCTTCCGAGTGGGTTGAGTGATAGTTATCGAAACCGACTGAAAAACCGGCAAAATCTGCCTGGTGCTCCTTTGCAACCCTTTCGATCAGCTCTTCGGGCTCAATACCTTCCTGGCGCGCACGCAGCATGATGGGAGTGCCGTGGGCATCATCTGCACAAACGTACCAGCACTCGTGGCCACGCATTTTCTGAAAGCGTGCCCAGATATCTGTCTGGATATATTCAACCAGGTGGCCGAGGTGAATCGGGCCGTTGGCATAGGGCAGGGCGCTGGTAATGAGAATCTTGCGTGTCATGGTGTTCTGGTCGTGTCCCGGTGCGGGCGAATCAATACGCTATTATTTCACATGCTAATGAAATACTTAACAGCTAATTGATTGAGAAATGGCAATGATTTTCCAATACCACAGTAAAAACCGAGTCAATTGCTTGGGAATTATCCATCTGTTGGTGTAGAATCGCTGGTCTTTAGCGATTATCATTGCGCGTGTTTTACTATTTGAGTGCGCATTCAGGCAGGAGAAATTCCGATGTCAGTAACAAAAGAACAGGTTGAAGAAGCGATCAAGGGCTATATCGAGCCGCATCTTCAGAAAGATTTGGTCACAGCAAAATCGATCAAGGATATTGCTGTTGATGGCGGCAACGTCAAGGTCACCGTAGAACTCGGTTTCCCTGCGAAGGGCGTCGAGGCTGATATCGCCGCAGCCATCAAGCAGGCTGTCGAGGCCGCCGACGGTGTTGATTCTGCGGATGTAGAGATGACCACGAAGATTGTTGCGCATTCTGTACAGAAAGCACTCAAGCCAATCGACAACGTCAAGAACATCATCGCTGTTGCGTCAGGCAAGGGCGGTGTGGGTAAATCGACCACGGCAGTCAACCTTGCGCTTGCACTCTCGGCCGAGGGTGCGCGTGTCGGTATTCTCGACGCTGATATCTATGGTCCGTCACAGCCGCGTATGCTGGGTGTCTCCGGCAAGCCGGATTCAAAGGACGGCAAGACGCTTGAGCCGATGACCAGCTACGATCTGCAGGCGATGTCTATCGGATTCCTGATCGACGAGGAGACGCCAATGATCTGGCGTGGCCCAATGGTCACACAGGCACTTGAGCAGCTGCTCAACGACACTAACTGGGATGATCTTGATTATCTCGTTATCGATCTGCCGCCGGGCACTGGTGACACGCAGCTGACATTGGCACAGAAGGTACCTGTATCTGGTGCAGTCGTGGTGACCACGCCCCAGGATATTGCACTGCTTGATGCGCGCAAGGGCTTCAAAATGTTCGAAAAGGTTGAGGTGCCGGTACTCGGTATCGTCGAAAACATGAGCCTGCACATTTGTTCCAAGTGTGGGCACGAGGAGCCGATTTTCGGTGAAGGCGGCGGTAAACGCATGGCTGACGAGTACGGCGTTGATTTTCTCGGTGGCCTGCCACTCGATATGCGCATTCGTGAAGAGACCGATGCAGGCAAGCCAACAGTTGTTGCCGAACCCGATTCACGTATTTCAATGATCTATCGTGAAATCGCTCGCAAGTCTGCTGCCAAGCTGGCGCTGCAGGCGAAGAGCTATGCTTCCAAGTTCCCAAATATCGTGATCCAGAACAACTGATCACGGCTAGTACTTGGCCAACTGAAAAAGCCCGCTAATATGCGGGCTTTTTTGTGGCTTGTCAGATTGTCCGGCGATATTCCATCAACATGGGACAAAATAGGTTTTGTCGTATTTGAGCATGCTTCATTTGTTAGAATGGCTTTATTGATTAGGATGACCTTCAAAATTTCATTGATATGACCGATATGGACAAAGTGGCTAAAGGCCAGGAAATGGACCAACAAACTCTCTTATCACTGCTTTCAGACCACCCGGTGATAAGAGGTGTACTCCTTCGAGATGTACAGGATGCAATAGGTCGAGATAGACAGATAGGCTACGTTGTAATAAAAGCGAGTGCTGAATTAACGCCGGAAGAGTTGCGAACCCATTACTATATAAAAAACATCGAGCCTGAATTAATACCTGATTATATTTTTGTTTTGAAGGATTTACCTTTCAAAACAGATGGCTCTATCGATGCTGAGAAACTACCTCTACCAGAGAACAATGGACCTCGTGATGCAACCGACTTGATCCTGCAACAAATCTGGGAAGAGTTGCTCGGAAAGAAATGCGGAATCGATGATGACTTTTTCGGTGAAGGCGGACACTCCTTGCAGGCTGTTGAAATGCTGGCGCATATTGAGGGGAAAGCAGGCATCAGCCTGCCTGCGTCAACATTACTCACTGCTTCAACAATCAGGACACTTTCCGATGCAATGGTTGCACAATCATGTGATGCCAGCCAGCCATCGATCGTCCAGGTCAACCAGTCAGCTCTTGACCAGTTCAACCAGGACAAAGACACAGCACCTTTCTTTCTATTGCATGGGGATTATACAGGCGGTGGTTTTTTCTCACGTCACATAGCCGCACATGCTGAGCTTGATGATCCATTCTATATCGTTCAGCCATTCGGACTGCAAAGAAACGACTCTTCCCCGCTACCGGATTCAATCGAGGAGATGGCAGCTTTACATCTTGAAGCAATCCGTTCGCTTCAGCCTGAAGGCCCTTATCGCCTCGGAGGTTACTGTAATGCTGCCTTGATTGTCTATGAGATTGCGCACTTGTTGACGCAGTCAGGTAGTGAGGTCGAATTTCTCCTGCTCATTGATCCGCCCAACCCTAAAAAGTTAGCCAAGTTCCCTGACTATATGAGCAAATCTCTGGATGATTACCGAGCGAGACGCAAGCAGCTTGGAAAACCCGTACCAAAGGACAAGGAGATAGAGCACCGTAACTGGCTGCTTTCACACTACAACAGAATTACTGCTCAGTACGATGCAGAACCATATGCCGGTACTGTTCACCTGGTAGCATTTACACATAAACAGGCTGAACAGTGGCAACAAATGGCAGAAAAGTGTGAATATATTCCAGTAGAGATTGATTCGGAGAAGCATGGTGAAGCAATCGTCAAGTCAGCAGGGCAGATTGGCGTGGCATTGGGAAACCTTCTCGTTCCTGAAGCCAATACCAGCCATGGTGCTGAGCCAGGTGTGAGTTAAAACAGGATGCAGGTAAAAGAGACCGACTTTGCACGCAGGTTACGGGCCAAGCCACGCGAACAACGAGTTGAGCCCCTGCTTGAAAAATTAATTTCATCACTCAGTGAGCAATTGAACAAGTCGGCCAGTGAAATTGATCCCGATGTGCCTTTTCAGCAAATTGCACCGCTGCTGGCAAGTGATACTCTACGCCACAATCTGTTTGTCCAACCGTGGACTGTTGAGCACCTTGGCTTCAGGTCATACCATAGCTATGAAACTACTTTATCAGCCACTCTACGAGAACTAGCCACCTATCTCGCATGGTCACTGGATCCCTTGCCTTTGCCGGAAAAGACGCTGGATGATATTGAAATCACCTGGCAGTGGAATTGGCCGGAACCGCAATCCTATGAGGGTTCCCGGGTACGAGGGCGTACTCTCTTCGTATTGAGTAGCGGACGTTCAGGCACATCACTGTTTCGTAACATGCTCGATTGTCATGAAGAAGTGTTTGCCCCGCAGGAACTTCACCTGGTTAACTTTGAGAGTATGGCAGAGCGCAGAGATGCACAAAAAAAGTTGGCTCAAGAATGGATGAATACCGGGTTACGAGACACACTCTCCAGGCTGTTTGGTCATAGTGAACATACCGCGGTACTGGAGCTTGAACGCTTTGCCAAATCAGGGCTCACAAGTAGTGATGTATACCAGCTGATTCACGATAAGCTGGAAAACCGCTGGCTTGTAGACAAGACACCAGTTTACGCCAAGCATCCAGGGTGGCTGCAACGCGCGGAGCAAATGTTTACCGAGCCATGCTACGTCCACCTGACGCGCCATCCATATGCAGTGATGGAATCCTTCATCAGCAAACGGTTTTACATGTATTCGCCCTCTATCTGGGGAGAGCGAGTGGAGAATCCATGGCATGCAGCTGAACTCTTCTGGACAATGGCCAATGAGAATATCCTGCGCTTCTCGGAAAATATACCGAACTCACGATTCCTGTGGATCACCTATGAAGAGCTGATGAAGGATAGCAAAAGTGTAATTGAACGGGTTTGCAGCTTCCTGCAGATCCCATTCCGGGAGAATATGCTTGACCCTTACTCTGGGCGTTCAATAACAGATATCAACCTGGAGGAACACTCAGCGATCGATACAAGTATGGGCGAGGCTTGGAAAGAGAGACGTCCACCACATACCCTCTCCGAGCGAACCAGGCGTGTTGCAGCCGAACTTGGCTACGACCTGATATAACCTGTTCTGTTATTCCTCTTCCTCGAAGACCACTGCCGACGGCATGTTGCACATTCTGCTGACGGTTGTCGGGAAGCGTTCAATTATCTTCTCAACCTCTGTTCCACTGACCAGCGCTGTATTGCGTGTGATCTCACAGGTCAGCTCCCTGTCATCCAAAAAAAAAGAGAATACCAGGCCCAGTGCTGCATTGTGGCCGTCGATAACGCTGCGTTGTACCTCAAGGCCAGGTATTTGCAACGATTCCCTTGGTTTATATATGAGTTGGCAAACGATACCCGCCATCATGGAGTCAGATTCATCCATGGCGAGGCTCAAAGGAATTTCGCTGTACTCAATCGCTTCAAAAAGGTTGGTTCGCAATGCGTCAGAGATGGAACTCCAGGAAGAGTCTGCTTTAACCTGGGCACGTATCGGTAACAGGTTAACAAATGGACCAAGGATGCCTGCTTCCTGCTTGGGATCGCGTAGAGAAAATGGAACATTAACTATCATATCGCGACGCTGCAGCCACTCCATCAAGGTTGCCTGTAACGCGGTCAGCAGGCAGTGATCCCACTACTGCGACAATAACCCTCTAGCGCATTGAGCTGAGAAACCTCGATAACCAATTTGCTGTGTGCAATACCCGGTTGTTCACAAGCACTGTTTGCTGGCGGTGCAGCCGGTAGACCGGCAAGTCGGGACGTCCAGTAGTCATGGGCCTTGTGCTGACGTTTAGGTGTTAGCTGGCTACGCTGTCTCTCGGCGAAAGTGTGATACTGGGCAGGAAGGCCAGAAGTCGTAGCAGGTTCCTTGCGCACCATGGTGCTGTATTTGTCCAGTAGTATGCTTGAGTAATCAAAGGAGCTGACGCAATCCATGATCAAGTGGTGAAAATGGATAAAGAGGAGATGTTCACCTTCGGGAAGCTGTATCAGCTGCAAGCGATAAAACCTGGGATCAGCGCTTGTATAACTGTAACTGGCAAATTGCCTGTACAGCTCTTCAATATGCTGATCTGCTTCATCCTGCTCCAGGACACTGCAATCAATTTCCGAGAAGAGGGGGTCTCCTTCTGAAATCAAAATGGCAGTACAGTTTTCATCAAATACGGTACGTAATATCTCTTGTTCCTGGTCCAGGCGGCTAACTGCGCGTTGCAGGCATGATTTATCCAGGAAGCCTCTGAAATGGATCCGGTGAGTGAGCGCATAGCTGAAGCCGTTCTCCTGCTGTTTCTCTTCCTTGCATAGTGACTCCTGCAGCAGGGAGGCTGGCTGGTCAGCTTGTGAATCGGAAATCTGCACATTTCCAGACTCCATATCTTCAGCCACAGCAACCGAAACGACAAATTCCCTGTTGAAGGCGCTTATCACGCTGTAGCTATGGCCTTTAAAGGTCGCCTCAATCTCCCTGTTGAAACCGATCTCCTGGATATGAACCTTATCGAGTCCCTCGGCAAGTCCAACACCAGCCGCTTTCAATACAGCCTCTTTCTGGGTAAATAGCATGATGGGCAAAATAGATTCAATATCTTCCCGGTTATCTGCTGATGTCCATTCCCGACGGTGGAATTCTTCCAGTTTTTCGAGAAGATCGGGACCACAAATATCCGATACTGTTTTCTTGGAAAGCTCACGGATGCGTTCAATGTCAATGCCGACCGCTTTTCTCCCTGTGCTGCGCAGACCCAATTATCAGTATGGCTGATAGAAAAGCAGTTAGATGTTGGTGTGGGAGAACCATCAACAGTGACACTCACAGGTGTGCCGTCGCTAAGGACTTCGATTGTTGTCAGTTGTTTCTGGTCTGGAGGTAGATCCGGGTCAAAATGATGATGTGCAAGTAACTTGACAGCCAACTTGCCGCCTGACTTTTCGCGTCGCCGCTTTGCATTGCTCTGTTTCAGAATCTCCCCTGTTTCCTCTTTGGTCATGATGTTGTTTCTATCAGCCCATTCCGACGCCTCTGAGAGATCCAGGATCAGAATCTGTACCTTACCCATGTACAGCGGCTGGTTTAATGGGAGGGGTCTGTATATCCGCAGGCCGGTGCTTTTTGAACGACTGTTTTGTAAACCGGTCATTGCCACCATTGCCTGGTTATTTTCATTAACAACCAATACATCGAAGTACTCTTCTCCATTACGATGGTACTGTCGGGTATACGCATTGCTCTCAAGAGCATCTGCACAAGCCTGGAGATTGATAGCGCAGTTCTTGATACTGGTTGGAATTCGATCCTTGTTGTCGAAAATATTCATCAGGTACCAGCGCGTACAAGAGAATAGGGCGGCTTCGATAAAATAGGCTACACGTCCAGTGTCGGTTAGTAGTGTGCCACTTTCACGCTCAGCCTTATGCATATCGATTTCTGTACATGTCATCGAACCGTTGGGCCACAGTCGAGAGATGATTTCGAAAGCAGGGCCAAAATGGCGCAGGCCGAGATCGGTTAACACAGGTAATTCACGTGGTGTGAATGGTATTATCTGGCGTTTTTTGAATTCTTCCGGAAGTTGATTCAATGTTGAAAAACTTTTCGCAGATTCAATGTCAGAATCAGACCAGCGAAGATTGCATTGCATAAAAGGATGCTGCTCATTTCCTGATGTCTCGGTCAGGCTGAAATGCTGATTATGGCGATGGAGCAACAATTCCTTGGGTTTTCCCTTCTGCAGTATCAGCGGCAAGAGAAACTCGACATCGCTGAAGATGAAACTTAAATCATTGTTAGTGGACTCTCGAAGGGCGGTTGCGATGAGCTGTCGCAGCATTACCGCAGCCGGCGTGACAACCTTACCCCCAAAACTGTGATCGATCAGAACACGATGATGTTCCAGGTCAATATCCAGAGAGAGGTTGATCTTTTTATCAGGCATTGAGAAGCGGTAGTCACATAGCGACAACGCGGTCTGTGGAGGCTCAAACAGAGAAACGCCGGACATATCAGATGGTCGTTCTCCAAATGCTGCAACGCATGTGGTTCCAGTTGGCGGCGAATTGAGAAAACCTGACAACAGGCATTCGAAGGCTTCGATACCATCATCGGGTTGAATCATCTGAACACCCTGGGCATCAAAAATCTCTTTTACCATGCCACGTGATGCCATTCCTACATCAGCCCAGGCATCCCATGCGATAGAGAGTACGGGGAGTCCTGACGGGAGAGAGCCATTAAGTACGCCGTTTGCAGCTGCATAGTCAGCCTGTCCGTTATTACCCACGTAGGAGACGACCGAGGAGAACTGGACAACGCCACGCAAATGCTGCTGGTCTATATTGGCAAGCAGATTTTCAAGGCCACCAACCTTGACCTCCAGCACCCTGGCAAACTCCTCGTCACTCTTGCTGCAGAGGTTCTTGGAAATTTCTATACCGGCACCGTGAATCATCAGGGTGATCGCATGCTTCTCGAGTTGAAGTGAAGAAACTGCTTCTGGATCTGCAATATCTGCACTCAAATATTGCGCCCGTTGCGCTCCCAGTTGAGTAATCCATTCCTCACTCTTTTGCTGCCTGCCAAGGATCAGGAAACGGGCACGAGTACGTTGTGCGAGTGACTTGGTGATTTCTGCAGTGATACCCCGGGCACCGCCTGAAACAAGCACCAAATCATTTTCAGCGAGCTGTTCGCACAGTTGATCTACAGATGCGTACAAGCCATCCAGCTGGTGTAAACGACTCTCAATGACTTCCATGTCGGCAGTTATACGGGCACCAATTTTCGGTTCTGCCAATGCTGCCTGAATCTTCGCGGTTTCGGGTTCAGGAGAATCAAAATGTGTGTAAGAGAGACGGATGTCCGGAATATCTTTTTGTGCGCTTCTTATAAATGCACTCAGGGCAAGAAATGCGCCGTCATAATAAGAAGATAAGGGTGCATAGGTAACAAGGTTAAGTGCTTCAGGCTGTTTATCTGAAGAGCTCGAGCTCTGCTCGCACAGCCAGTGATGCAGGCGAGGAAGGAGTTCTTTACGTAGTGTCTGCATCTCTTGTGGAAGTGCCTCCACCAGGCAATCCGGCAAGGAGAGATTTTCTGCAGGTAGGGTGGGCAGTTCGCCAGTGATACGAAGAGTATGAGAGTAGAGAGAGAGGCTTTTTCCGCTATTCTCCCCGGCAGGCTGATCTTCCGATTGATTATCTTTTTGTGCCACTGCGTTGATTTTTGCCACACTGGTCAGGTTGCGAAAATTCTCAAGTTTTTGTGGCAGAACCGTACCGCGTAGTCGCGACAGGATTTCAAAAATTTTCAGTGTATCTATCCCAAGATCACGTTCGAATTCGGCATCATCAGCGATCTGATCGAGGGAATAACCTGAAACTTCAGAAACCGCCAGGCGTATCTGTTCAATTATACTGAGTTGTGCTTCAGAAGAGTTTACAGGTGCCTGTTCAACACGACTTTTCCGTACCTAAACGGGTAGGGGCTGTCTTTTGATGTCGAGTGGTTCCTCGAGCCGTTCGTGTAGTCCATCAATTCTGAAGTTGGCTGGTTCAGCTGCTTTAACCAGGGGTTCGGTCTGAAAGGGTTTTCCCTGCAAAATCTGGTCAACGAGGCCGCATAGAATATTCTTTGGACCAACCTCGACGAAGCGCCTGATACCTGCCTCGTAAGCTGCATTGACCTGGGAAATAAAATCGACCTGTGAAGGGATTAGTCCGCCGAGAAGCTCTACAGCACTCACCTTATCGGTTGCATTCAACTCTTCTCCGGCGCTTTCGGGGTGAAATGGGTACATCTGGCGGCTTCGGTTAGCCGGTACAGGTATCTCACCATAACGCCAGTCGCACTGATCAAGCACTTCCAGCATTGGCGCTTCACAGTCTGCCACCAGGCGGCTGTGAAAACCGCGTTCAACCTTTAGCTTGAAAGCACGTATTCTGTGGGTGTCTGCCAAGTCTGCCAGTGCATCAATGGTTTCCAACTCACCTGAAATGACAGTTTGTTCGTAGGCATTGAGATTGGCACAAGTTGCATAGCCATCAACCTCACTAAGGAGTTGTGATGCCTGTTTTTGACTGCATGCAAGTGCAAGCATGGAGCCTGGTTCACCATTCGATGGCGCGCTCATCAACTGCCCGCGAATGCATACGATGCGGAAGGCAGTTTCGAAGTCCAGCATTCCTGCTGCGTACAGGGCGCTGTGCTCTCCGAGTGAATGACCAGCAGCCATTGCAGGAGTGATACCCGTTTCGCGCAGCTTCTCCAGCATGACTGCCGATGTCAGAAAGATTGCCGGTTGTGAGACACTCGTTGATTGAAGCATCTTTGCATAGGGCTGCAGTGCTTCATCGTCGGCATCAGGATTAGTTAGCAGCAGTTCATCAAGGGCCACATCTGAATATTCAGAGAAAATTGCCATGGCGAGATCAAGCTGTTTTTGCACCTGCTGATCATCACGCAGTGGATGCAACATGCTCGGATGTTGAGAGCCCTGTCCAGGGAAGAGGAACAGGGTCTGATTTTTTAGCTCGCCGAACTCCGGGAAGTCTGCAATGCGTGCATCCAGAACCGCTTCCCTGGCATTGTTTTGCGGGGAAGAGAGCACCATGTGGTAGTTGACGCCGCCAAAACCGAATGAGGAGACGCCTGCATATACTCTCTGACTGGAAATGGGATCGGGGCGTTTTGAGTCCCGAAGCCCCAATGATTCAAGATCGACGTCATCAGGGGCTAATTCAAAGTTTACCTGGGGCGGAATTCGCCTGAGATTAATGGCAAACAGACCTGACAGCAGAGAAACAACACCGGCTCCTGATAAAAGATGCCCGGTTACCGCTTTACTGCCACCGATGGGAATGGGTGGTTTTCCTGCTGTAGCACGGCTCTTTCCAAAACAGTGGTGAACGGTGAGTCGCTCCTCGGTATCTCCTACCAGTGTGCCGGTGGCATGGCATTCCAGGTAATCAATGTCATCCGGAGTGATGGTGCAGCGTGTGTAAGCATCTTCAACGGCTTCTCTCTGTCCTGCATAGTTGGGGGCAGTGATTCCCTTGCCGGCACCGTCGCTGGAAGCACCCCAGCTCTCGATCAGACCGTAGATAGTATCTCCGTGACGTAACGCATCGCTTTGACGCTTAAGCAGAAACATGCCTGCACCTTCGCCGATGACAAAACCGTCTGCGCGTGCATCAAGTGGAAAAGATCCTTGTGCAGAAAGGGTACTCAGGCTGGAAAAACTGACCATAGCATCAGGTGTTAGCTCAAGACCTGTGGCACCAGCTAAGGCAACATCACAACGTTTTTCGGTTAGCAGCGATACTGCATTTGATATGGCAGCTAGTCCGGAAGCGCACGCCGAGTCCATCGTGGTTGTGAGTCCGCCGAGGTCAAACACATTTGCAATCCGAGCGGCTACAAGACTGGCCAGGGTGCCTGTAACCTTGTCTTCATTGTAAACCCAGTCTTGCTGGTGTTTTTGCTCATAGCGGTCCACGACTTGTTGAAGACGCTCCTCCAGCTCCTGGTCATCTTCGATTAGTTCACTCAGCTCATCCCTGATACGTTGCCATTGAATCATTTTCTGGGAATAACGCTCAGACATATCGCCATTGGTTCCCACCACGACGGCAAAACGCCTGGTAGAAAAGCGGCGTTCAAAAAAGCCGCTATCCTGAAGAGCATTATTGGCACAAACCAGTGCGAGGAGTTGTGACTGTGCCATCTCCTTGGCCACAGTTGGAGGAATCCGGAATTTCGACAAATCATTGTCGAGGGGAGGTAACAGGCCTGCGAGACCGCTATAGCTACGACTGCGGTCAGCAGGATCGTCAGTCAGAAACTCCTTACGCTTGAACCTGGACGTATCCTGTATATCACGAATAAAACAGCGCTTTTGCAGCAGGTTATAGAAATGCTCCTCGACACTTTCGGCTCCCGGGAGATGCACGCCAATACCGACGATGGCGATCGGCTCATCTGGAGAGGTTGGTGTTGTATCGGTTTGATCGGGTGCGGGCATCACTGCAGCGTGCAGTTGAGCGATGCTGCATCTCTTCTTTAACAGTGCTGTAGCTGCACCAGCCATGTAACTGGCCGAATCATCCGGTGTGCTACTTGTAATGGCGCGTCGATGGGCTCCCTGGTAGATCTGTTCGTAGGCGGCCTTTTTTTCATTCAGATCGATGTTGGTGGTGAATATTGTCCACTCTTTTTCGAGTAGATTATATGTGCCTGTAGTAGCCAGCTGACGAACATTTCGATGCAGGGTTTCACCTGTAACGACTGTTTCATCCAGTTCAAATAACAGTTGCTGATAGCTTTCCGGTAAAGGGGTCAGTTCGAGTGCCTCACTGGTTGCCATGTAGGCACTGCCCATTTGCAGAGAGACTTTTAGCCCCTCATCCAGTTCGTAAAAGTTTAACAGTTTCGAAATCAATTCTGTGGCGAAGTGGCTGGCTATTCCACCAGCGAGGATCAGGTGGACCTGCTTTTCAATACGTTGGTCACGAATTTCTGAGAGTACCTCCTGCCATGCGCTCAGGCTTCCAAGGCGTGAAACATGACCGCCGGCCTCTTCTCCCTCGATGATGAAAGTGCGAACCCCCATATCAAAAAGTACCCGGAGCATTGCAGCATTCGGTGCATGCACCGCCAGGTTGAGATCGGTCTTCAGGAGTCTTTGTACATGATCAAGTTGTGGTGCCGCCAGTACGACAAGCTCAGGACGATGCTTTTCGAGTGTATTGACTATCTGTTCCAATGCTTCGTCGCTTTCAGAGACTGAAACAATTCCTGCTCCGTAAGGTATTCCCAGTTGGGTGGTATCGCTTAACAGCTGCTCTGCTTGCTGCGGACCGAGGCCTGCCAGTGCCATGCAGGGTAAGGCTCCCGCTCGAAAAACTTCCTCGGCAAAGGGTGGGCTGATACTGATATTTGCCATTGCGCCTTGTATGATCGGAAGCTCGCAGTGAAAGCTCTTTGCAGCCGGATTTCCTGGGGCAAAACAGGTGTTGCTGGCAAAATCACGAGGAGATAATCGGGCCAGTTGCAGGTACTGTTTCAGATGAGGCAACAATTTTGAGGATTGCAGAGGCTCTTTTGCATTCGATCATAGGCCGTCAGAGTGGCTGGTACGCAGGAATGCCTGGCTATCTTGCAGACAGCGGCTACGAATATCTATCGCTTCCGGAGCGCCGCCTTTAACCAGCAGACGCAGGCTGGCACCTCCTGCCAATGGGAAACGAAATACTTCTCCACCAGGCTCCTCGTGGAATTGGTCTGGTGACAGTACAACACCGCTTACACCAGAAGCCAGGTATGACTGGAACAGCTCATAACCGGTACGGCCATGCAGATAAAATGGATGACTCGCATGCTCTGATAGTAGATTGAATAACACCAGGGCAGAACACTCCCGACTTGGACCTGGCACCTCGAAGCTGCGCCCGATAAGCAGGTCGCATTTAAAGTGGTTGGCCTTGATTATTCCGCTTTTATTGGCAACCTCGATTGCTATTCCGCCATGCCATTCAGGAATGTCACCTTCCTCTAAATCGAGAAGATGGCTCAGAATGACCGGATGTTTATCCAGCCCTTTGGTACGCAATATCTCCAATATGGACAAATCAAACAAGCGAAAAACAGGTCTCTCTTTCGCTGAGAAAATTGGGAGTGTGGAAACATCCTCAGTACTGAACAAGTTGCTGATAAGTCCTGCATCAAGCTGCTCCGTTTCCGCCAGGTTGCAATAGAGATAAGCATCATCGAGTAATACAGGAGGGAACTTGTTCAAATTCATAATGTATACAACAACCTGGGTTAAATGGATTCAACCATTAGTGAAATATCCGTGGGCGAAACAAGATCGTCCTGATGCTTATTGTTAAACGCATTATAAAATGCTTTATCTATGCATTGGGTGTAATCCAAAGAGTTGATTCGGACACTCTTCTCCCGTTGCATCGAGATTTATCTGGTCTGACCGGATATTATGCTTGAATAGTGTGGTGTGTTCATTCTTCTGACACTGGTTGCTGATGCCGCTCCCGGGCTGCCAACATGAGCCTCGCCAGCTCTACTGCCTGCTCATCCGGCGAACCTCCCAATACTGAAACCGGATTCCGCACGGAGACATTCTCGACCAGTTCCTGCAGGCCGTTGTCGGGTGTAATGCAGACTGGTCCGGTACAGGATTGCAGAATAACTGCCAGAAAAACCGGCAGGAGGTTGTGTGAATCCGGTCCTGTCAGGGGGCCAGCCACAACCAGCAGGTCAAAACGGTCAAATGGTAATCCTGTCTTCAGGAGACTCGCATCGTTGATACTCAGGATACCGGCTTCTACTGCCGGTTCGGCGATCAGCCAGCGACCGGAGATATAGGCTCCTTTCTTGCCGCGTGAGGCAGGTTGGCCTTGAAGGTAACAGCCATCAAAATCTGCCCGGCCGACTTGAACTCCGGATTGTGCAAGCGTCTTGCCCAACCTTAGCGCCAGGTTTTGGGAATCTCCCAGGATGAGGGTAAGGGGAATCCGGCCGTTGCCCTGGATTACGCCACACAGGACTTCGGGGTAGAGGTGTCCCGCAGTCACCGGCCCAAACTGCGGTTGTGCGTTTACCTCGCAGATAGCGGCGTCAGACTCCAGCCAGGATTGCCGGATGTCCGGGATCAGCAGGTCGACACCTGCCAGATCCAGCTTCAGGGTGGCCGCTGCCCTTGCAGCCAGTCTAAGGTTGTCAGGATGTACCTGTTCAAATACCGTGACAGGTGTCCCGCCACTGGATACATTGCCGTTCCGACTCAGACGGACATAGCGATCAACTTCCGGCACTGCATCCGGTGTCAGGCCCTGCTCATCAATCAAGTCAAGTGCACCAGGGGAAAGTTCCAGGGGTTTTAGAGGGGAATTGTGTCCCTGGCGACTTGTATCCTCGTTGGCTGATTCGATCAACTCACGTACGGTGTGGATGCCATCACCGTTTACTCCAGCCGGAACACGCTCGATGGCCCAGACTGTACGACCGTTGAAAACCACCAGGCGATAATCTCGTCCTTCGACATGACGTTCGAGCATAATTTGTTTTGAGTGCTTGTGGGCCTCCCGGTATGCTCCCCGAACCATCTCACTGTTCTTGAGGCCCGCCGCAACTCCGGTGCCGCCGTCGAGGTCGGCAGGTTTTATAACTACGGGAAAGCCAAATTGTCCGGCCAGGCGTACTGCCTCCTCCTCATCGTTGACCATCTGGTGGTCGGGCACAGGCAAGCAAGCCCGTCGGAGTGCATTTGCTGTAGCCAGCTTGTTGCGTGCCAGCATGGCCGAAAGTTGAGGAGTGTGGTCAGTGAATGAACTCTCCATCAGGTGAGCCCTGATTCCCTGGCCATATTGGTAGAGTCGATTCGTCACATGTGAGTAAGGGATGCCGAGTCGCCTCGCTGCGGATAGAAAGTGACTGGTATTGCTATCCGAGGGAGCACTGAGCCTGAGCTTTTCTATCATTTTTGCCAATTGTCCTGGAGCTTCGTCCGCGGGACACTCCTGCCCGGCGCAGTTTATGATGTTGAGCAGGCCGGGGAGTATTGAAGCAAGATCGTTACTGCATCCTTCCACGGAGGGTACTACGATGACAAAAGATTGATTTAAGTTATAGAGTACTTTTCCTGCATCTGCAATGGGCTGGCCGGCGGCCTGTTGGCAGGCCAGCAGGCTGTAGAGCAGGCTGGTTATCATTTGCCCTCCGAGGCTCTCCTGGCCTGATTGGGCCGGGGTTGGGAAGGCATCAAGTGACTGCTTGAACAGGGATGCCAGGTAGCTATTCACCTGGTTGACATCGCATGATTGGTCGGCATCAATTCTGGCTTCGATGGTGAATGACAGTGTCGGACCAGGCAAATCCGCCAGGGAGCCGGGCAGTAAGCTTGTACCTTCGGCCCAATCGGTGTGCCACCGGACTACCCTGTGAAATCGACATCTTCCCTTTCAAGTAATGGGCAGTGGCCCCGAGCCGCCGGTTTTTGGCATCAAATTGGCCCTCCATTGCGACCAGTTGCTGAAGACGTTGCTCTCTTTGAAAACGCAATCAAGGCGGCCTCCACAGGGCAATCTGCCGGGTCACTGCGTGGCTTGATACTTGGGGTAACTCCGGAACTGTACAGTCTGCCATGGCCGGCAGGCTCGGAAGTGCGAGCAGCTGACCGTACCGCGGAAATGATCGAATATGTCTGGCCGGGATCAACCTCCATGGTGTTTCAGTCGGACTGGCGAGAGATTGACTCTCCGGATGCCTCCTTTAATATCATCCTGTGTGACGGTGGCTGGCACCTTCTTGATTACCCGCAGGAACAAGCTCAGCTGGCCCATCAGTTAGCGAGGATGTTAATACCTGGAGGGCTGTTCGCTGTACGTCTGTTTGTAACGCCTGTCGTGCCTGAACATCCGGATGAAGTACTCAAAGAACTGTTCAGCGGGACTATCCCGAATCTTAACCAACTCAAGCTGCGCCTGGGTATGGCCATGCAGACCAGTGCGGAGAAGGGCGTGGCACTGCATGATATCTGGACTCAACTGAACCGGCTCGAGGCTGACTGGTCACACCTGGCAGAGCGCCTGGGTTGGCCTCTTGAGCACCTGGAGGCCATAGAGGCCTATCATGATACGTCAGCCCGCTACCACTTTGTCACTGTTGAACAGGTGATCGAGCAGCTTTGTCGTGCTAGCGGAGGGAGTTTCCAGCTCGAAGATATGAGCACACCTGCCTACCCCATGGGAGGGCAATGCCCAACCCTTCTGTTTCGTCGACAAGCTGATGACTGATACTAACCAGGCAAATTCATCGGAGCGTCTGGCTACCATGATCAATGGTTATCAGGCTGGTGCTTTGCTCTATACCGCAGTCAAACTGGATCTGCCGGACCGCCTCCTGGTTCCTGTTACTGCCACTGACCTGGCCCACGAACTGGATCTGCGCGTCTCGGAACTGGAGCGCTTTCTACATGCTTTGGCCGGCCTGGATATCTGTGTACAAACTGCGCCTGAAACCTACGTTCTTACCGACACGGGACAGCTGCTGCTGAGAGAGTCGGACTCGCCACTACGCGAACAGGCAGTGCTGGCGGTGGAACAGTACTGGTCTTCCTGGACTGCCCTCAGTCATTCCCTCGTCACCGGGCAGACCGGTTTTCAGCACGCCACCGGCGTGGACGCGTGGGAATATCGTCGTGATCACCCAGAACAAGGGGCTTTGTTTCAGGATTGGCTGGCCAAGGAAACGCGAGCTATTGCTGCTGATATCATCGCCTGCCTGGACCTTTCTGATGTTACAACTGCAGTTGATATCGCTGCTGGCGGTGGGACCCTGGCGGCAGCCATGTTGGCGACTAATCCGCAACTCACAGTGACACTCTTCGATTTGCCCCATGTCATCGAGCACACGCGCCATGAACTGGATTTGCCACCAGGGCAGGAATCCCGCTGTCATTGGACCGGAGGTGACTTTTTCTCTGCCGTACCGGGTGACGCTGAACTCTACCTGCTCAAGAGCGTGCTTCACGACTGGGATTCTGAAAAATGCCTGGAGATTCTCGGGCACTGCCGGACTGCCATGCCTGGCGATGCGCGTCTCCTGGTTATTGAACGCCTGCTTTCAGAGGACCCTGTCAGTGATACCCTGGTAGCCAGGTTGGATATTCACATGATGGCGGTGAACGGTGGCCGGGAGCGACGCCTGGTCGAGTACAGAGATCTACTCGATCGGAGTGGATTCAGCTTGCACTCTGTGAGCAACAGCAAATCCGGCTTCACTATCCTTGAGGCAGTTCCCTCATGACAATATCTTCAGATACTCGTGTAGTGGTTCTTCATGCCGAGGATGCCCCTATGCCTGGTGTGGCATCCCCTGGAACCCATCAACGCTACCGTCAACCACATCTGAGTCTGGAGGAACGTCGCCTGGGACAGCTGGCGGATCACAACGTCCGCGTCGAGATGATGTACGCAGGTGTTTGCGGAACTGACCTGCATCTTGTGCAGACCGATTCTGAGACCGGCTACGTGTTGACCTCAGCGCCAGCCTCGATCCCGGCCCGGGGGCGTATTCTCGGTCACGAGGGTGTTGGCCGGGTTGTTGAAACAGGTAACTCGGTGCAATACCTGCGCCCCGGAGATGTGGTTGCTTTTGAGTCAATTCACGTCTGCCGACAATGCCGACCATGTCTGCGCGGAAACTACAACCAGTGCCACGAAGCAACCCTGGTTGGCATGCAAGAGGAGGGACTGTTTGGCACTATTGTCGACTTGCCGGCAGCGCTGGCTCACGATGTAAGTGCAATCAGTGACAGTGATGCCGGTCTGCGCGCAGCTGCTTGCCTGGAGCCTGCCGGGGTTGCATTGCTGGCCTGTGAGAGCCTTCCGATACGAGCCGGTGATCGTGTCCTGGTGTGTGGTGGTGGTCCCATTGGAATTTACTGCGCGATGCTTTGTTGTCTTGCGTTCCACGCTTCTGAAGTGATACTGATCGAGCCGATAGCAGCGCGCCGCAAGGTTGCACAGTCATGGTGTACAACTTTTCCTGATATCCACTCCTGGCTGGAGATGGACGGGATGGATATCGATGTGCTGATTGAGGCTTCAGGCAGTCTAGACAACGTGCGCCTGGCCTTCCCGCGTATAGCAGCGAATGGCCGGGTAAGTCTGCTGGCTCGTGGCGGAATGCCCTTGCATATCGATACGGTTGATCACATGATCACACAAGCGATATCAATCCACGGATCACGTGGTCACCTTGGAGGTCTGTTTCCCCGCGTGATGGATCTGTACCAGGCAGGCCTTATGCCACTCGATGCGATTGTGACCGGAGTATTGCCTGGTATCGAAGCGCTGCACGCAGCACTGCTTGCCCCGGGTGACATCGCAAAGAATCATTGCAAGGTTCTTGCTCGTCTGGGTGATTAGCTGACACCATGGCCGACACGACTCCCACCACCATCACCTTGCATTCCGCCCAGGCGCGTTACTATCGCTACCGAACTCCTTATCTACCACGTTTGTTTTCCCGGCTGGCGCAACGGTTAGATTTGACCGCAGAGTCGACACTACTGGATCTCTGCTGCGGCAGCGGTGAGGTGGCAACTGGCTGCATACGCCATTGCGGTCATATCTATGCTGTTGATGGCTCAGCTGAAATGCTGGCTCAGGCACCTCGGGCAGAACGCATCGATTACATACAGGCCGATGTAAACGACGAGGCCTACAAGGCACCGGAACTGGTGGACCATATCATTATCGGTCGTGCAATCCACTGGGTTGAAGCGGACAGCCTGGCGAGGCTCGCTCGTGCAAACCTGAAAGAGGACGGCCGAATTATCATCTGCTCAACCTGCTGGGGTACAGAAGCAGCCTGGTTCGCTGACTACCAACGCTTGACTACACCTTACAAGGGAGGGCTGGGCCAACGGCAAATTGATACCACTGGTGCTGGCACATTGGCGTCGATTGGATTCAGTGCAGAGGATCAACTCAGGGTAGGACGGAGGCTACTAGTCGATATTGATTACCTGATCGGGCATGCTATGGCGACTACTTACGGTGATCGGCAGATTGCTCTTGCCAATGATTTTGATAATTTCAGTCAGCGCATGCGCACCACCCTTTCACCGCACCTGGTAGATGGCAGGCTCGCAATGGATGTTACCAGTTGGGCAATTGTCTACTGCCGCTAACGGTTCTGTCAGTAACAGTCATTCCAAATCACATAATACTCGGTGAGATCACACTGGATTAGTATTCAATCTAATCAAGCGAGGATGATGAGAAAAAGCAGGTGTGAATATTAAAAGGGTGATTAGCCTGACACGTTTCCGTTTACGGTATCTGAAGCAGCCTGTCTCTGCTGGTCAAGATAATCTTCATAGATTCGCCTTGCCAGTTCTTCACTTGCTTTTGAAAAATATTCGGCGCTCATCGATTGTTGCGGGGCATCGAATATCAAATGCACACCAGAGGATGAGAATGGTGAGAAGCTTGCAAGCAGGTAACCGGTATCAGTCGGAAAGGAGAGTCATGACAGCGATGTCACCCCGCATCCTTGCATAATCGAGCGCTGTCGAGCCGTTAGTATCCGTCAGGGTTTTATCAGCTCCGTGTTTCAGCAGGTACTGTACCGCCTCGAGATGGCTGCCGTTAGCGCTCTCGGTGAGCGCGGTCCACCCCTCGTCATTGATTGAGTTGATGTCGATACCTTGCTGAAGCAGTTCCGCGATGACCTTGGTGTGGCCAAACTCTGCTGCCCAGTGTAATGCAGTCGCTCCGTCGAGGTCTTTCTGGTGTGCATCTGCGCCTGAGGCGAGAAGTTGCTGGACGATATCCGGGTGTCCCTTGGCCGCGGTCTTCATTAATGCCGATGCACCATAGATATCTTGCTGGTTAACATTGGCCTGTGCGAATAGCAGGGAACTGACAGCGTCTGAATGCCCCTTTTCTGAAGCCAGCATGAGAGGTGTGTACCCTTTATTATTCTTAGAATTCGGATTTGCTCCTCTCTCAAGAAGTATCTGGATGATCTTGAGTTGATTTTTCTCAGCAGCCTTGTGCAGGGCTGTCGCTCCGGTACGGGTTGGAGAGTTGACGTCAGCGCCATGCTCGATCAGCAGGTTGGTCATTTCAATATGACTGCCGCTGGCTGCACAGAAAAGCGCTGTCCAGCCATCATCGGTCCTGGAGTGGATATTTGCACCCTTGCCGAGAAGCAATTTAGCCGCTTCCATGTGATCCTCTGTAGCGGCAAACATCAGGGGTGTCTGCATCCCTTTTGATGTTGCGTTGACATTTGCACCTTGCTCGAGAAGTTCCTCAATCTTGGACAGGTTTCCCGCTTCCGTGGCATCTATGAGTTTTGCTCCCAGGCCATCTGAACCCATGGCAGCAGATACTGTGAAGAGGGTGATGCATAATGCATAGAGAAATTGCCTTGTCATGATCGTATTACTCCTTCTCTACCTGTGCGATTTCTTTGGGCTCTTCCGGTTCCTTGTGAGCGATGCCGGTATGACAATCAATGCAGGTTTGACCTCGTTCAAGGGCGCGCTCATGGCGCTTGCGTGCATAGCGACCCTGCTCACTCATATCCATCGTGTTGAAAGTATGGCAGTTGCGGCATTCGCGTGAATCGGTTGCCCTCATCGAATCCCAGACACGGTTTGCCATCGTCCAGCGGTGCTCCTCGAATTTATCCACTGTATCGATGGTTCCAAGTACCTTGTGAACAATCTCCTTGTAAGCCTTGATCTTTCTGATGACTTTGTAGGTCCACTCTTTCGGGACATGGCAGTCTGCGCAGGTTGCCTGTACGCCCGCCGCATTTTTAAAGTGAATGGTTTCCCTGTATTCCTGGTAAACAGTGTCTTTCATTTCGTGGCAGGAGATACAGAACTCCATTTTGTTTGTCCACTCCATACCTGTATTCAGGGCGCCCCAGAAGAGAATGCCAATAACGAAAAAGACAGATGCAATTTTGAGCGGAATGGATGCTATTAACCTGGATAATTTTGATTTGTTTTTTGTTTCGGGCATCTCTCTGGCTCCTCCTCATGTATGAATCAGGCATCCTGTCCTAAGGTTCCTGATCGTGGTGTACAGAAAACAGTTACCAAGGCATCATGCTGGCGCCTTGCCTGATTCTTATTATTCTTCTAACTATAAGAGAGGTTTATAATAATTACCAGAGAATCTTTACGGTAATAAGGTAATAAGATAACTGGTATTAACAGGTGAGAGCACCTGTTTGCAGGGTTAGATTTCCACTGGAACGGGATCTATTCCCCAGATATTGTCACAATAATCCTGGATCGAACGATCTGAGGAGAACTTGCCGGAACGGGCAACATTCAAAATCGACATCCTGGTCCAGCGAGACTGATCAAGGTAAGCGGCCGAAACAGATTCCTGGCACGAAATATAGGAGGCGTAGTCTGCCAGCAGCATATATGGATCGTCTGACACCAGGTTATCGACCAATGGTTTGAAGAGTTCGGTGTCACCGTGTGAGAAATAGCCGCTGCGTATGAGTTCGAGTGCTTCGGATAGCTCTTCATTTTCCTGCAGGTATTTACCCGGTTGATAACCCTCGTTGCGGATCGCTTCCACCTGGTCAATCGTATTGCCGAACAGAAAAAAGTTCTCATGCCCGACTTCGTCGCGAATCTCGATATTTGCTCCATCAAGGGTGCCGATGGTCAATGCACCATTCATGGTGAACTTCATGTTGCTGGTACCCGAGGCTTCCATGCCGGCAAGTGAAATCTGCTCCGAGAGGTCGGCCGCCGGGTATATGTTCTGGGCGCGCTTGACGTTGAAGTTCGGGCAGAAGACGACTCTCAGCAGGTCGCGGGAGACCGGATCGCGATTGACAACTTCCGCGATCGAGGTAATGAATTTAATGAGGAGTTTTGCCATCTTATAGCCAGGCGCAGCCTTGCCGCCAAACATAAAGGTGCGAGGTACCATTTTGTAATGAGGATCATCTTTAATGCGATTATAGAGTGTGATGATATGTAGTGCGTTGAGGTGCTGGCGCTTGTATTCGTGGATACGTTTTACCTGGATGTCATAGATGGAAGCCGGGTCAAGAGAGATCCCTGTGCACTCTTTAACATAGACTGAGAGTTGCTGCTTTGCTCTCATCTTTACTGCCTGCCACTGATCCTGAAAGTTCGAGTCTTCACAATATTTTTCAAGGCAATGGAGTCGGTCCATGTGGCAAATCCAGTCATCATCACCCAGTCTACTCGTGATCAGGTCGGTCAGGGGAGGGTTGCTCTGTACCAGGAATCGGCGTGGTGTCACTCCGTTTGTCACGTTGAAAAATTTTTCCGGTGAGAGATCATAGAAGTCTTTAAGCGTTGTTTTCTTAATGAGTTCACTGTGCAGTTCTGCGACCCCGTTGATACGGCTGCTCCCGATACAGGCGATATGTGCCATCCTGACATATCGATTTCCAGATTCGTCAATAATAGAGAGTCGTGCAATCTTTTCACTGTCACCATGGAATTTCAGGCGTACATCGTCAAGATGCATTTGATTCACTTCGTAGATAAGTTCCATGTGTCTTGGCAGGAGAGACTGAAACAGTTCTACAGGCCATTTCTCAAGCGCTTCGGGTAACAGCGTGTGATTCGTGTAGCAGAAAGTGTGTTTGGTGACATGCCAGGCGTCATCCCACTCCAGGTGATGTACATCGAGAAGCAGGCGTAAAAGTTCGATTACCGCGATTGCTGGATGTGTGTCGTTCAGCTGGATGACAAATTTATTGTGGAAGTGCTTCAGATCATCGTCAGAAGTATCAAGATAGATCCCGATCATATCCTGCAGTGAGCAGGAGGAGAAAAAGAACTGCTGGCGCAGGCGCAACTCTTTTCCTGCCGCTTGTTCATCATTCGGATAGAGCACCTTGGTCAGGGTTTCCGAGTGTATTTTGCACTCAACCGCAGCGTAGTAGTCGCCCTTGTTGAATGCCTTGAAATTGAATGACTCCACAGCCTCTGAACGCCACAGGCGCAACAGGTTTGCGTTGCCTACGCGGTAACCGGGAATCGGTGTATCGTAAGCAACACCAGAAATGACCTCATGTGGTACCCAGCGGGTTCGCTGGTGCCCATCATCCTTGTATTGTTCAGTGTGACCGCCAAAGAGCACAGGCATTGTCAGCTTTGGCCGCCGTATTTCCCACGGGTTGCCCGGGTGCAGCCACTTATCGGTTGATTCGATCTGCCAGCCGTCAACGATGCTCTGGTTGAAAATCCCGTGCTCGTATCGAATGCCGTAGCCGATAGCTGGCAACTGCAGTGTCACAAGTGAATCCATGTAGCAGGCAGCCAGCCTGCCCAATCCGCCGTTGCCAAGACCGGGTTCTTCCTCCTGAACGACCAGTGAGTCGAGATCAATGCCCAGCTCTGCTGTCATTGTTCTTACGTTCTCAATGATGCCAAGGTTAATCATGTTGTTAACCAGGTGAGGACCAGGAAGATATTCAGCAGAAAAATAGCAAACACTACGTGCTTTATCGTGTTTGAAAGTCTTGGATGACTGGTTGAACCTGTGGAGCAGGCGATCGCGTACTGTATAGGCGAGAGCCATGTACAGATCATTAGATGTTGCCACGTCGAGGTTGCGTCCGCGTATATAAAACAGGTTATCAAGAAAAGCGCGCTTCAGTGCATCGACACTATGACCAGTGCGAGTATGCTCTCGATCTACCGCTGTTTCACTCACTTGATATATCCTCACAACCTGCAGATGAGTATAACTCTGCTATCAGTATGCAATTAGAATGCTACAGCTTTATGCATTGTCTGTCATTGTGTCGAAATTAGTCACGCCGGCTCTCCTGCTGATTCAGTAATCTCTTTTATCAGCTGCTTTTTCAGGAATTCAACAGCCAGTGCCAGGTTGTCAGTGGCCTGTTGAGTCAATGCTTCACGAATTGAAAAGTCATAACCGCGAATCGACATGAAGTAAGTGAGCGGTGGTGGTTCCGCATACATATCGATAAAGGTTTTCAAGAGGGCGCCGGGGGTGACTGCATGAGTTGTAAAGCTGCTGTTTTCTTCAGGCTCGACTCTGATGAAATCTATAGCGGAGTTGATGCCGGCACTTGCATCGATAAAGATCACAAGATCCCGTTCCCGCAGATCCATGATGAGCTCAGCTTGCAGTTGATGTTCATGGAGTAAGTCGACAGGCAGCTCCTGTTGTCTAATCCATGGACGGATATTTTCCAACAGCATGGGGCCAAGGGCGTCATCTCCCCTGGCAAGATTGCCATACCCGAGTAGCAGGATGGGTGTAATGCTGTTCTCTTCCTGTAACATGATGCGCTATTTTTCCCGCCTGTCGATAAGCTTGCCATTGCTGTCGAGAAGCGAGATCTCCAGCGGCATTTTTCCAATGGCGTGGGTAGCGCAGGAGAGGCAGGGGTCATATGCACGGATCGCAACTTCGACCTGGTTAAGCAGTGGCTCGGTTAACTCTCGACCACCCAGGTAGTTGATTGCCACCTGTCGAATCGACTCATTCATCGCCTGGTTGTTATTCGTTGTGGGAACCATCAGCTTGGCCTTCTCAACCAGGCCCTCCTGGTTGATCCTGTAGTGGTGCAGCAGTGTACCTCGTGGCGCTTCTATTACACCGATGCCTTCCTGTTGCATCTCACCTTTAACAACGAGATCGGAACCAAGGATGTCACTGTCATGCAGCAGCTCGTTGAGAACTTCCACGCAGTGCAGTAGCTCGATCAGTCGTGCCCAGTGATATGCAAGCGTAGCATGCGCTGGTTGGCCTGCTCCCAGCTTGAGGAATTCCTGTCTCTGAGCTTCTGCGAGAGGCGTTGAGATCAGGTCACAGTTATTGATACGAGCTAGCGGACCGACCTGGTACCAGCCGTTATCTTTACCAAGCGAAGAGATAAAGGGGAACTTCATGTAGCTCCAGGATTTGACCTCCTCCTGCAGATAGTTGCCGTAGTTGCGGTAATCGACATGATCGAAAATTGTGTTGCCGGTAGAGTCATGTGCCCTCAACCCGCCATCATAGAGTTCCAATGCACCATTGGGGCGAGTGAGGCTGACACTGTTCGTTTTGAGTGCGGCAAATGACTGGTGGTAATCAAATGCCTGGTAGTAGAGCTTTTTAATCAGCTCGACAGATGATTGTGCTGCAGTGAGAACCTCATCCATGTCTCCAAGGAGATAATCTCTTTCCTCGATAGAGAGTGACTTGTTCACACCACCAGGTACGGCACATGCACCATGGATTCTTTTTCCCATGGTGAGGCGTATGACCTCCTGCCCGAACTTGCGAAGCAGGATGCCCTGCCGTGCAATTTCCGGTTCATCCTCGATAACACCGACAATGTTACGGTGTTCAATAGCGTCGTCATGGCCGAACAACAGGTCGGGTGATGAGAGGTAGAAAAAGTGCAGTGCATGGGATTGCATCACTTGCCCGTAATGCGCCAGTCTCCTGATCTTGTCAGCAGTAGGAGTGACTTGTGAAACGCCGGATAGCATGTCGATTGCTTTCGATGCTGCGAGATGATGGCTTACGGGACAGATTCCACACAGGCGTTGCACAACAACCGGAAGCTCCCAGTAGGGGCGCCCCTGGATGAATTTCTCAAAGCCGCGAAATTCAGTGATATGCAGGCGTGCCTGCTTTACGTGATTATCATCGTCCAGTAGCAGCGTGACTTTACCGTGTCCCTCAATTCGAGTGACAGGTTCAACCACGACTCGGCGGAGCTTGTCGGGATTGTCAGCTGTTTCAAGGTCAGATGCCATGCTATCACCAACTAGTCGTAACGAATTTGCGCATAAGGGATCTCCACGGATTTGCCCTCGATAATCCGCGCCAGAAAATCATATATGACTTCGGCGGGCGGCGGGCAGCCGGGAATGAAGTAGTCGATTTTCACCAGTTCATGTAGTGGTTGTACCTTGTTGAGCAGAGGTGGTAATTCCGGATCATCAGGAACTCCCGGGTTCACAATCCCGGCACCGTTGACAAAAGATTCATCAAGACATGCCTTGAGGTCAAACTGGTTGCGCATTGCCGGAACACCACCGTTGAGGGCGCAGGCGCCAAGCGAGACAAGGATGCTGCAGTTATCACGGAACATCTGCAGCACCTCGATGTTTTCCGTGTTTGCCGCACCACCTTCAATGATACCAATATCGCATGTGCCGACAGTTTTGATATCAGTCAGCGGGCTGCGATCAAATTCAACCAGTTGCACAAGATCCATGATACGCGCATCGATATCGAGCAGAGACATGTGACAGCCAAAGCAGCCGGCAAGTGATGTCGTAGCAACTTTCAGTTTTTCACTCATCACTCTTCCTGTTTGACTTCAGGTCTGCGTCATCAATTGCAGAGATGTCATAGCGACGCTCACCGATCGGCAACTCGTATCCCTTGTGTTTCGGCAATATTGCGCCGACAGGACAGATAGCTGCTGCCTTGTCAGTCACCTCGAAGAGGCTGTCACCAAGTTTTCCATTCTCCGAATTGATAACAAGAGACGTCTCGATGCCCCGACCGCTGAGTGAAAATACCCGCTTGCCATCCGTGTCACGACTGGCGCGTACACAGAGTTCACACAGGATGCAGCGATTGAAGTCGATGATCATGTCAGGATGGCTTGCATCAAGTCTGCCGGGTGGATTGAATTGGGTATAACGTGGCGTCAGCAGTCCGACGTGATAAGCCACTGCCTGTAGTTTGCAAGAACCGCTTTTTTCACAAACCGGGCAGATGTGTACGCCTTCTGCAAACAGCATTGCAACCAGTTCCCGGCGAATCGTATTGATAGACTCTGTATTGCTTTCCACTACCGATCCATCGACTGCAGGTTGTGTGCATGCCGAAATATTTCTACCGTCGAGCGATACCAGGCAGAGGCGGCAGCTTCCGTGAGGTGTAAAACCGGGTTCATGGCAGAGATGAGGGATGTATTCGCCTGCATTCAAGGCAGCGTCCATGATGGTATCGCCCTCTTTGAAGGGGATGCTCTTTCCATCAAGGGTGAATGACATCTTCATCTTTTCTCACCCTGGTGCGTGAAAAGATCGGGTGCTTGCTGCATTGCCTGCATGATCGGTCTTGAGGCGGTGTGTCCCAGTCCACATCGACTGGAGCTGTTCATGACCTCTGCAATGATATCCAGCTGCTCATAATCCTGCCGTGTCGCATTGCCATGATGGGCTTTATTGACCAGGTCCCTGATCAGGGATGTGCCTACCCTGCAAGGAGTGCAGAAGCCACAGCTTTCATGAGCGAAAAAATCACTGAAATATTGCACCACATCCAGAAGGCTTCTGCTTTTATTGAAAATCATGAATGACCCACCCGCCGGGAGATCTTCGTAACAGAGTCTCCTGTCGAAGCTGTCTTCAAGAACCAGGTTTCCAGCCGGTCCGGTGACCTGAACCGCCCGGGTTTCTGTTGCTCCACATGCATCAAGCAGTTCCCTGATTGTCAGGCCGAACGGGAACTCATAGATTCCCGGGTGCTGGCAGTCTCCGCTGATACTGAACAGCTTGGTGCCGATAGACTCAGTTGTGCCTCGGGTTGCAAACCAGTCGCCACCTCTTGTTGCAATCCATGATGCCACGAAGAAGGTCGCAACATTGTTAACCACGCTTGGTTTGCCAAGGTAACCTTCAGAAATAGGGTAGGGAGGACGATTTCTCGGGATGCCGCGCTTACCTTCAAGCGATTCGATAAGTGCGCTCTCTTCACCACAGATGTAGGCACCGGCACCCAGGTGTATTTCGATATCGAAATCTGCACCATCATGGGCAAGAATGCTTTTTCCAAGCAGCCCCTCTGTGCGTCGCCTGGTGAGGCTTTCTTCGAGGTGCTGTTTCAGGTAGCGGTATTCGCTGCGCAGATAGATCAGACCTTTTTGCGCACCCGTAATGAGTCCGCACAGGGTGATGCCTTCAATGAGTGCATCGGCATTGGTTTCTAGCAGAAACCTGTCCTTGAATGAGCCTGGTTCCCCTTCATCGGCATTACAGATGACATAGCGTTCACTGGCATCGGTGTCACGGCACATCTTCCACTTTTGCGCAGTTTGGAAGCCGGCCCCGCCTCTGCCGCGCAGTCCTGATATTGTCAGTTCTTCCAGCAGTTTTTGCGCGCCGGTTTCAAACAGCTGTGACAGGGCGCTGCCTGATTCGAAAGAGTCGGAAAGCAAGAGATCACAACGATGAACATTGCTTGAGACATGGAAGAGGTTAGATGGCCACTCTGTTACTGGTACGCTGTTATCAACCAGCTCGGCAATCCGGTCAATGCGTTGTGGATCCAGCTTGGTCAGAGGGTAGCCATTGACGAGTGCTGCAGGTGCATGATCTGCCATGCCGATACATGAGGTCGTTGACACTGTAACCCGTCCGTCTGCACGTGGTTCGGCCAGGGAGACTCCAAGCCGTTTACGCAGGTTTTGGATCAACGCCTCGCTGCCCGACATGCGGTCGATAATGTTGTCGCTGAAGTGGATTTGATAATCGCCCTGTGGAACTGGATAGAGGAAACTGTAGAACGCTATGACTCCACGAATTTCGCTTGCGGGAAGTCCAAGTTGGTTTGCAAGCCTCAGGATTGCCTTGCCTGGCACATATGAATATTGCTGCTGAATCTCAACAAGAAGCTGGAGCAGGTGGTCTGCTCTCTTGTTCGTTGACAACACCAGACTGTCGACGAATGGGATGACGTTCTCTGTATCAGATCTGGGCATATTGGTAGCCGAGTGCATCACTCTCTTAATACTACCAACTTTAAATGCTGGTTGCCTTAATCCTTCATCTCTTGTGAATAATTTGTTGCAAAGAGTACCCCGATGTTGAATAGCGCCCATATTAGGACTAGGGTTAGAAATATATGACAGGTGGTATGGAACTGTCTGAAACAGTCAGCCTGCCGCTATAAGAACCAATATGGCAATACGCTAATGGAGAAGAAAATGAAAACTATTCAGTATCTTGTTTTCCTGGTTGCAGTACTCTGGTCTGCTTCTGCCTGGTCACAGAACCTGGCTGGTGAATACAATATCAAGGTGACAGGTTCCAATGTTCACCTGCATAAAAGCCCGGCCCAATCTTCAGTCAATGCGAATACCACCCTCAAGATTACGCAGAATGGAAGTCGCATTACGATGACCTTTGGAGGCTTCGGCGGTGTTTCAGCCGCTACGATTTTCAAAGGTGATGTTGGCAACAACCGCTTTTCTGCTGTCTGGTGGTACAAGGGTTACCCGCATGAAACCAAGGTGGTGTGGGGCACGGTCAATGGCAACAAGATTAAAGGACGTATGATCTACCCGCGTGTTTCAGGCCGCCAGGGCCTGGTGCCAGGGTGGGTTGATGTGAGTTTCAGTGGTAACAAGAAGCTGGTGATCAATCCCGGCGTAATTGGTGGTATCAAGCCGGTTGTTCCGGTCATCCCTGTCACTCCGATCAAACCGGTTAAGCCGGTGATTCCGGTTATTCCCGGTCTTGCTCCGGTACTTGCAGAGGATTGCCTCTCATTCAATCCTGACAAGGTGAAGGTTGAGGATGAAGGAGATGGTACCTACCTGCTGACAGATGGACACAGCAGAATGAAGGTCTTCCCCAACAAGAAGGAGGCCCGCAGGGCGAAGAAAGTCATCCGTCATTACAGGCTCAACAAGCACTGTTTTATCGGCAGGCCGGACCCATCTTTGGAGTACTGGCTGAAAGGTAGCAAGGCTCCTAAAGGCGGCTTGAAGCATGATGATTGCATAAAGTTCAATCCATCTAACCTGACATTGAAAAAAGAGGGAAGCAGGTGGCTGCTGAGGGATGGTTCACACCGCATGCACATGTTTTCGAACAAGAAAGAGGCGAATACGGCGCTTGCTTTTATCAAGAAATACGGTTTCAAGCGAACCTGTTATATCGGTCGTCCTGATCCATCGATGACCTATTTCAGAAAGTAGTGGTCACATAAACCCCTTGCCTCACGGCAAGGGGTATCCATCGCTTGAATGATATTGAATCTTGCGGCCTTGCGTGCCGGTTTTACCTCTACTCCGCCTCTGCTTTCGTATCGTTTTGATAAGGGTGACCCGCGTCGTCTTCAAGCCCTCACACTGGAACAGCAGAAAGAGCGGGCAAAGGCGCGATTGCAGGAGTGGAACTCGTCTGTTGAATCAGAACAACCGTTACGCGAATTCGATGAAGCGCAACAGGTCATTGCCAACGAGTATGGCTTTGACGATTGGGAGCAGCTGACAAGCCACATCGGGAAAAGTGAAATCGCCAGCAAGGCGATGCAAGCTGCTAATCCAGATGCGCTTGATGGGAATGAGCGGGTGCTGCATATCCGCTGTGGAACAGATATTCAGAACACACTGGCAGTCGCAGGATTCAATGGTGATTATTTGCCTTTCTACGACCCGTACGTTCATGGTCCGGTGCCGCAGACTGATTTACTTGATGAGTTTATCCAGGTTCGGGCCAACTACATCAGTAGCGGTATTCATCCTGACTATGAGTTGGTCCTCAATGATCTTCGTCAGCAGTATTCCTCTCTTGAACTGTCTCATAATTATGATGCGGTCTATCTCTGGTTTGAATACGACTCCTTCGATCAGTTGATTCTTGCCAGGCTGCTTGATTTCTTCAGCGAAGTCAGTCGCCGTCCTGCCAGCCTGAAGTTGATCAGTGTCGATCATTATCCGGGTGTGGAGATCTTTAATGGTATCGGTCAACTGCCACCGCAGGCGCTGCGGGTTTTATGGACAGAGTTCAGTGATGTCACCCCTGAGCAACTGGTATTGGGAAAACGTGCATGGGCAGCAGTCAGATCTTCCTGTCCGGATGCTTTGCGTGTATTGATTGCATCAGGAACCACGCCGCTACCCACCATGGCCATCGCATTGGACCGTCATCTCAGGCAACTCCCCTCGAAACACAATGGTCTCAACCTTTCAGAAAACCTGACACTTCGCATCCTTGATGAAAAGGGTAGTATGAATGCTGCTTGCCTGTTCGGCTGGTATACCAACCATTATGAACCGCTCACCTTTATGGGTGACACGGGCTACTGGCAACTACTCGAAGAGTTGGCAAATGGCGACAGGCCAGCGGTCACAATGGATAGAGAGGGAGAGCAGCCGAATCAGTGGCAGGTGACATTGAGTGACACAGGTCGTCAGTTACTGGCTGATGAAGTCGATTGGGTTGAACTTAACGGTATCGATCGGTGGGTAGGTGGTATCCATCTCGATAGCCAAAAAGGGCAAGTCCCCAGGTGGTCTGAATAACAAAACCGGTACCCTGATCAACCTGGTTCTGATCCAGTCACAGTCTACTTGTCTCAATGTTATGCTATGGCTGTTTATGTAATGAGTGCCAGGATTCCAATCCAAAGTGACAATGAAGAGTATAGAAGATCTGATCGAGCTGATGGCGCGCCTGCGCGACCCCGAGAATGGCTGTCCGTGGGATCAGGAGCAAACCTTTGCCACCATTGCGCCATATACCATCGAAGAGGCCTACGAGGTTGCCGATTCGATTCATCATAATGATATGGAAGGTCTGAAGTCGGAGCTTGGTGACCTGTTGTTCCAGGTGGTATTCCATGCACGCATGGCGGAGGAGCAGGGCGCGTTTAATTTCAGTGATGTCGTTACCGGTATCGTTGACAAGATGGAGCGTCGCCATCCACACGTATTTGGTGATGCGGTAGTCGGCTCCGTCGATGAGCAGAGTGAGGAGTGGGAGAAGATCAAGTCAGCCGAGAAGGGCGGGGCAGCCAGTGCCCTCGATGGCGTAACGCTTGCGCTGCCTTCACTGGTACGTGCCGAGAAGTTACAGCGCCGTGCATCCAGGGTGGGTTTTGACTGGCCTGATATCTCCGGTGCCATCGACAAGTGCCACGAGGAGCTTGATGAAATAAAGGAAGCATTGCCAAGCGGTGATGCGGCGGCGATTGAGTCCGAGATTGGCGACATGCTGTTTGCTGTTGTTAACGTGGCACGTTTCGCTGCAGTCGATGCCGAGATGGCACTGGCTGATTGCAATCGGCGGTTTACACGGCGCTTTCAGTCCGTTGAGGCACAGGCGGTTGATGCCGGAAAGAAGCTCGAAGAGTTTTCCTTGCAGGAGCTGGATTCCATGTGGGAAGAGGCCAAGCGTCGTGAGCGTGCCGATGATAGTATGTAAGTGTAATTAAACTGCATTATTTCGATTATGTCTTACCTGCGACACATCCATTCCAATCACAATTTTCACGGTGACAGTGACGCGCCACGCTTCCTGATCAATGGTGAAGCTGTTGGCTGGATTCGCCCCGACATGGTGTCGCGCCTGCTTGATGAGTCGATCTTCGAATCACACGATGACCACGCTTTTCACTTGCACCCGGACCTGGATACATTCGACAAACGTAGCGATGCGCTGCACGAACTGGTGTTGCGTCTGCATGCCGAGGGTAAAGTTAACCTGGTGATGAATGAACCATACCCGGTGACTGCCTCAACACGCGAAGAATCCTTGTGTGTGATTGACCGACCAGTGGCAGGAATTTTTGGCTTGAAGACCTATGGGCAACATCTTAATGGCTTTGTGCGCAAAGCTGACGGGGTATACATGTGGATCGGTCGTCGTGCCAAGGACAAACCAATACTCCCCGGCAAACTCGATCAACTCGTTGCCGGTGGCCTGCCGTACGGAATTTCACTTGAAGAGAACCTCTACAAGGAGTGTTACGAGGAGGCGGGTATTCCGGTTGAAATGGCATCACGCTCGGTTCCGGTCGGTGTTGTCAGCTACGATCTGATCTCCCCGCGAGGTATCAAGCAGGAACTGCTCTACTGTTATGACCTGGAGCTGGCGGAGGATTTTGAACCTGTCTGTACAGATGGCGAGGTTGACGAGTTTCTGCTGTTGCCCATCGAGGAAGTTGCACAGATGGTGCGCGATACAGAGGAGTTCAAGCCCAACTGTAACCTGGTGATTATCGATTTCCTTATTCGCCACGGTTTCCTGCAGCCTGACGAGCGTGATTATGTTGCGCTGGTGTCCGGCTTGCGTTCTTCGCGTAGCGACTTCTGAAAAATCTGCATCTGTTGCTCAATATCAGCATTTTTAGCTGCTGACAGCAGGTGATTTCTGAGTGCGGGTATGGCAAGCAAATCCCTCATGACGGCATTGAATACTTCCTGTCCGGCACTGTTGTTTGCAAGCCGTGAGAGATAGGTAACAGCCATCTCTTCATCTGTTAGCAGGTTCCAGGCGCGTCCTGCGACTGCTGTCAGTACATCGACATGCTGCGCTGCTGTCTGCTGCATGACCCGTTCGAACATGCTGGCAAGTGTGGTTCTGCTGACGGTGCCGGAGATACCCCTGATCAGTGCGGTGACAAGAGCTATGTCGGGCTGCCCACTGTCCATTGTGTGCTGCAGACGCTCCAGCAATGCCTTGGCAATGGGCAGAGGAATCTCTTCATTTTCAAGACAGTGGCATAGTGCTGTAAGCGGTTCTGCCGGTAGCTGAGGAACTGCTTTTGTGATCAGGCTGGTGTTGTTGTTTTCAGCGAAACGGGCCGCGACATCTGCAATGCCCTGGTAGCCGACGAACTGCCACTGCTCCCAACCGGCTTCACCACTGAAATACTCTTTGGCGTGCGCATGGGAATTTGAAACAGGCTGCTTCAGGTCGACAGAGACTTTTGCATGAAAGGCTGCCATGCGTTCCTCGCGTGGCTTGAAGACAAAAGGATTATCTTTCAGTGCATCCGGAATATTACTCTCTTGCGTTTTGTTGAGCGCCCAGACTTCTGCGAGACGCTGCACGAAGTAGTCCCTGGCGGCTTGTACAAGCTTACCCTGTTCATCGAGTGGCAGTTTCAGAAACCAGATGACAGGTTCGTCGTTTGCGCTTCCGGTCTGCAGCAATGCAAGCCATGCATGCCGTGCCAGCGGGGCAGGCCATGCAATCTCGTAGCGCTCGAACTTGATAAACTGCAGGCGACTGACTCTCTGTATGCGCCGTCCCATATCGTAGAGACGCAGTTTACTACCGGTCGCCTCGAGCAGTTCGGTCAGGGTAGAAAATTGATCGGGTTTGGGTGTATCGCTCATTTCAGCCAGGTGATGATGTGATGGGAAAGTTCATCGGCATCGTCTTCACAGACGGTGCGGCCACTGATGCTGTTGCCGGATTGAAAAACAGTTTCTGTATCGCCGCTGATTAACGGATGCCATTGCGGTAGCGGTTTGCCCTCTGCCAACAAGCGGTAGGCACAGGTCGACGGCAGCCAGTAGGGATCGTCGAGGTTCTCCATTGTCAGGGTGACGCAGTCGGGCACCTTGACGGAACGATTCCAGTAATCGGTACACTGGCCGCTTGGAACATCGAGCAGGCGGCAGTGCACGTTAGTGAAATAGATCTCACGCGTGTCAGCATCCTCAAGGCGGTGCAGGCAGCACTTGGCGCAGCCGTCACACAGGGCTTCCCACTCGTCTCGATTGAGCTCTTCGAGTGGTAATTGCCAGAATTCTGCTCGTAAATTTGCCATATGGGAATGGATTTGGAGTTCCTTTGCGGAAAAGATGGTAATTTTAGCCTTTCCGGGGCTGTCTGTTGATGCTTTTTTGCGGATAATAGACAGATTAGTGTCACAACAGAGAATCGAGATGCCCAATTACCGTTCCAGAACAACAACCCACGGTCGCAACATGGCCGGTGCCCGCTCCCTTTGGCGCGCGACCGGTATGCAGGATGAGGATTTCGACAAGCCAATTATTGCAGTGTCTAACTCCTTTACCCAGTTCGTACCTGGCCATGTACATCTCAAGGATATGGGACAACTGGTTGCAAGGGAGATTGAAAAGGCGGGTGGTGTTGCAAAAGAATTCAACACCATTGCAGTAGATGACGGTATCGCCATGGGGCATGACGGCATGCTCTACTCACTACCTTCGCGTGACCTGATTGCGGACTCGGTCGAGTACATGGTTAACGCCCACTGTGCCGATGCGCTTGTGTGTATCTCGAACTGCGACAAGATCACCCCCGGTATGCTGATGGCGGCAATGCGCTTGAATATCCCGGTGGTATTTGTGTCTGGCGGCCCGATGGAAGCCGGTAAGGTGCAGCTTGCCTCAAAAGGCGGAAAAACCATCAAGCTCGATCTCGTCGATGCCATGGTTTCTGCAGCAGACCCGAACGAAAGTGATGAGGACGTTGCTTCTATCGAACGCTCTGCCTGTCCGACCTGCGGTTCCTGTTCCGGGATGTTTACCGCCAATTCGATGAACTGCCTGACCGAGGCACTGGGTCTTTCGCTTCCGGGTAACGGTTCTCTGCTTGCAACTCACGCCGAGCGTGAAAATCTTTTCCTCGAAGCCGGACGCCTGGTTGTTGATCTTGCAAAACGCTATTACGAGCAGGACGACGAGAGTGCACTGCCACGCAATATCGCAACTTTCGAAGCGTTTGAGAACGCCATGAGCCTGGATATCGCCATGGGTGGTTCAACCAACACGGTTCTGCATCTGCTGGCTGCTGCACACGAGGCCGGTGTTGATTTCACCATGAGTGATATCGATCGCCTGAGCCGCAAGATACCAAACCTGTGCAAGGTTGCACCTGCCACACAGGAATATCACATGGAAGATGTTCATCGTGCCGGTGGTGTAATCGGAATCCTCGGCGAACTCGACCGTGCCGGTCTGATCCATCGTGATGTACCGACTGTACACAGTCCGACCATGGGAGCTGGCCTGGATGCGTGGGACATCATTCGCACACAGGAACGCGATGTTCACGAGCGTTTTCTTGCAGCACCCGGTGGTATACCGACACAGGTTGCCTTCAGCCAGGATGCGCACTGGCCCGATCTTGATCTCGACCGTGAAAATGGTTGTATCCGTGATCTCGAGCATGCCTACAGCCTTGAGGGCGGGCTCGCCGTGCTCTACGGCAATCTCGCCGAGGCGGGCTGTATCGTTAAGACTGCAGGTGTTGACGAATCGATCTGGAAGTTTTCTGGTCCGGCACGTATCTGTGAAAGCCAGGATGCTGCAGTTGCTGCGATCCTCGATGATCAGATCAATCCGGGCGACGTGGTACTCATCCGCTATGAGGGCCCAAAGGGTGGTCCGGGAATGCAGGAGATGCTCTATCCCACCAGCTATCTGAAATCGAAAGGTTTGGGCAAGGAGTGCGCACTGATTACTGACGGCCGTTTTTCAGGTGGTACATCCGGTCTGTCGATCGGTCACTGCTCTCCGGAAGCTGCCGAGGGTGGCAATATCGGACTGGTGGAAGAGGGCGATATCATTGAGATCGACATTCCCAATCGTTCGATTCGCGTTGCCCTGTCAGATGAAGAGCTTACACAGCGCCGTGCGGCGATGGATAAAAAAGAGAACGGCTGGCAACCTGCTGAAAAGCGTGAACGTGCTATCAGTAAGGCACTGCAGGCGTATGCTGCGATGACCACATCTGCAGCCCGCGGTGCCGTGCGTGATGTCTCGCAGCTGAACAAATGATCGATGTTACTTCTATTGCTGCGCTACTGAAATCAGTCGCGCAGCAGGAGTTGTTGCCGCGCTTTGCGCAGATTGAACCGGGTGTCAAACCCGACGGTTCACTTGTTACCGAGGCTGATCTTGAATCGCAACGTCTTGTTGCCAGTCGCCTTGAGCAGGATTATCCGCACATTGGTTTCCTCGGTGAGGAGATGTCCGCACAGCAACAGGAGAGCCTGCTTGCTTCGGGTGAGCCGCTCTTCTGCCTTGATCCACTTGATGGCACGACCAATTTTGTCTCGGGTGTACCCTACTTCTGTATCTCGCTGTCGTTGATTCAAAGTGGTCGTGTGACACATGGAATTGTGTACGATCCACTTAGAGACGAGCTGTATACTGCCGGGCAGGGCAGAGGTGCATTTCTTAACGGAAAGCGATTGCAGGCACGTGATACCGGTCTCTCGCTGAAGCAGACGAGTGCACTGATCGATTTCAAACGCTTGCCCCCTCAGCTTGCTGCAAGACTTGTCACCGAGATACCTTATGCGTCACAGCGCAGTTTCGGTTCAGTTGCATTGGATCTTTGCTGGCTTGCCACGGGCCGTGTGCATCTCTACCTTCATGGTGCTTCCAGCCTGTGGGATTATGGTGCCGGAAGTCTGGTCTGCAATGAAGCCGGATGTCAAACAACAACGCTTGAGGGTGAGACGCTATTTGTTAATCGCCTGGAGAAGCGATCAGCAGTTGGTGCAGTCGATCAGCATCTCTTTGATGCATGGATAAAATGGCTCGGCATTCCGGGATAATTACTAATCCCAGTGCTTTTTGGATAACAGGACATAAGCCGCACCCGTACCACCATCCCATCTTGGCGCCGTGGTAAATGCCAATATATCATCGCGTTGCCTTAGCCACTGGTTGACCTTCTGCTTGAGAACCGGCTGGGTTGCAGAGCCACGCCCCTTGCCGTGGACGATACGAATTGTGCGGTAGTGCCTGTGGGCAGCCTGGGTGAGGAATTTCAACAATGCCTTGCGCGCCTCGACTACGCGCATGCCGTGCAGATCGAGAGTTGCTTCAGGTGGTAACAGGCCGCGTTTCAGGTCCTGGTAGAGTCGGTTTTGCACACCGGGGCGCTGAAAATCGAGAAAATCGGGTGTTTCGATATTGAGGTCGGCAAGGGTGTCTTCCTCCTCTTCCGGTTTTTTGAGCAGGGGCTCAGGGCGCAACTTCTTCCTGAAGGGGTCGATGCGCTCCTGTTTCAGCTGCTTGACGCCTTTCATCTCTTCGAGAAAGAGATCAAGATCCTGATTCTTTTTGTCATCGTTCACGGGATGCCTTTACTCCGGTTTTCCAGTATATTGTCCTGATTGAGAGGATTCTGCAATTTTGCCAAGTTCGCGCACCAAATGAAAATCCTGGTTAGTAATGATGATGGATACCAGTCACCGGGTCTTGTCACACTTGCCGACACCCTGCAACAGACGGGTGACGTGTTCGTGGTTGCACCAGACCGGGATCGTAGTGGTGCCTCCAATTCTTTGACACTGGATTCTCCTTTACGTGCGGGCCTGCAGCCAAATGGCTATTACAGTGTCAATGGCACGCCGACCGATTGCGTGCATCTTGCCATTACAGGTTTGCTTGAAGAGGAGCCGGATATCGTCATTGCAGGTATCAATCTCGGCGCGAATCTCGGCGACGATGTGCTCTATTCAGGAACAGTCGCCGCAGCGACTGAGGGACGTTTTCTCGGTTTTCCGTCGATGGCAGTATCAATCAACTCTTTCACTCCATCGCACTTGCAGACAGCAGCTTACGTTGTTTTACAGTTGATCAACTCTCTTGTCGATGGCAGTCATACATCTGAAGCGGTGATGCTCAATGTCAATGTGCCCGATCTTCCTCTCGAGGAGATTCGAGGTATCAGGGCGACCCGCCTTGGTCATCGTCACAAGGCTGAACCGGTCGTCAGGACAACCGATCCGCGTGGCAAGCCGATCTACTGGGTTGGTCCCCCGGGACCTGAACAGGATGCAGGCGAGGGGACTGATTTCCATGCATTGCGTAACGGCTATGTTTCGGTGACACCACTGCAGGTTGACCTGACCCACCATGCGGCATTGAAGACAACAGGTGACTGGATAAGCGAGGTTTCCTTGTGATTGCATCAAGCGGCCACAGTGGCATCGGTATGACATCACAGCGTACGCGTGACCGACTGATTGACCGTCTCAAGGAGCAGGGTATTCATAACCCGGCGGTACTCAGCGTGATGCGCAGTACGCCCAGACACCTGTTTATCGAAGAAGCGCTGGCACACCGTGCCTACGAGGATACAGCGCTGCCGATTGGCCTCGGACAGACAATCTCCCAGCCCTATATCGTTGCACGCATGACAGAGGCTCTGCTTGAGACATCACCGATGGAGAAGGTATTGGAGGTGGGCACGGGCTCCGGATACCAGGCTGCGGTCCTTGCACCATTGGTGAAACGTGTCTACACGGTTGAACGCATCAAGGCGCTTCAGAAACAGGCAGCAAGCCGCTTCCGTAGCCTCAGACTGCGTAACATTCGCGCCTACCATCGCGATGGTGGTATGGGCCTGCCCGAGCATGCACCGTTTGACGGAATTATTGTTACTGCAGCACCTGAGGGGATTCCCAAGGCGCTGGTATCGCAGCTGCGTATCGGGGGTGTTATCATCATGCCAATTGGTGATAAGGATGAACAGATTTTGATCAGAGTGACACGTACGCAAGAGGGCTACGACAAGGAGTTTCTCGAAAGGGTGATTTTCGTGCCACTGCTCGGGGGCATCTCCTGATGCGAATCTTCTCACGACTCTACGAGTGGGTTCTTCAACTCTCCCGTCACAATAAGGCGCCTTATTACCTCAGTGGCCTGAGTTTTGCCGAGTCCTCTTTTTTTCCGATACCGCCGGATGTGATGCTTGCACCAATGAGCCTGGCGCGGCCAAAGAAGGCTGTCTGGTTCGCTTTTTTGACGACACTGGCCTCGGTTGTCGGCGGCATCGCGGGTTACCTGATTGGTACGCTGGCGTTCGACCTGGTTGAGCCATTGTTACACCAGTATGGATACTACGACCGCTATCTCAAGGCTGTCGACTGGTTCGATGCATGGGGATTCTGGGCAATCTTTCTTGCCGGTTTTTCACCGATTCCATACAAGATATTTACCATTACCGCCGGTGCCATCAGCATGGCATTTCTGCCATTCGTGATTGCCTCATTTATTGGACGTGGCGGTCGTTTCTTCCTGGTTGCCCTATTGATGGCATGGGGGGGCGAAAAGATGGAGGAGAAGCTGCACCATATCGTCGACTGGCTGGGTTGGGGGCTTGTTATCCTGGTCGTTGCAGGAGCTGCTGTTTACAAACTGATGGGTACTGCATGAGATTTCTTACGGTCAACAGAGCAGGAAAGATTGCCGCATTATTATCGGCATCAGTTCTGCTCGTGGCTTGCAGTGAGCCCTGGAAGGCTCCTTATGAGAGTCGTTCTTCTATTAAAGGCAGGCAGTATGCCCCGGTAATCTCTTCTCAAGCTGCGCCACCTGAAAAAAACGTGGCCACAAAAGGGTCACCGGTTGCGACTTATACAGTCAAGCCTGACGATACCCTCTACTCAATTGGCCGCAGTCATGGTGTGTCGCCTGAACAGATCATCGAGTGGAATGGGATGTATACAACCCGGATCAGGACAGGTCAGAAACTTGTGCTCAGGCCCCCGGTTTCCGGTTCTGCAGACAAAGAAAAACAGAGCAGCGAAACACCGACTAAACAGACAACCAAAAAGCAGTCAATCGTTGCCACGCAAACAAAAAGCAATAGAACCAAGGATGTGATACCCAAGGCGGCTGAGAAGAAGGCGGGCGGACTCAGGTGGCGCTGGCCTGTCAAAGGCAAGATGACCCAGGGTTTCAGCGCTTCTGACCCGTCTCGCAAAGGTATCAAGATCAAGGGCAGTGAAGGGCGTGTTGTCAGGGCCGCAGAAGGTGGTACGATTGTCTACAGTGGTGACGGGTTGGTCGGCTATGGCGAACTTATCATCATCAAGCATAATAAAGAATATCTGAGTGCATACGCCTACAACAGGAAGCGACTCGTCAAGGAAGGGGACAAGGTCAAGCGTGGTGCCGCAGTTGCCGAGATGGGAGTGAACGGAGGCGAAGCGCTTCTTCACTTTGAAATACGTCGTCAAGGCAAGCCCGTCAACCCAATGGCATATTTGCCCTAAAGAGGACGAGAACTGATTGATGTCGGAGGATAAGGAGGATGAAAACGTTGCGGAGCTTTCTGACTCCGACAGCGACGAACTTGAAGGGCTCATTGAACCTGAAGTTGTAGAGGAACATGATGAGTCCAAGACACGCATGGCCGCTTCTCCTGCATACGGTTCGGGTGATCATGAGCGGGATGCAACCAGGCTCTACCTCAACGAGATTGGCGAAGTAAAGCTACTGACAGCTGAAGAGGAAATCGAGGTTTCTCGTGCAGCACGTGATGGTGACGAGGCAGCGCGTCAGCGCATGATCGTTTGCAACCTACGACTGGTGGTCAAGATTGCTCGCCGTTATCTCAATCGCGGCTTGCCGCTTATCGATCTCATTGAAGAGGGCAACCTTGGCCTGATCCGCGCAGTCGAAAAGTTTGACCCAGAGCGCGGATTTCGTTTCTCAACCTATGCAACCTGGTGGATTCGCCAGACCATTGAGCGCGGTATCATGAACCAGACGCGCACCATTCGTCTACCCGTACATATTGTAAAAGAGATGAATTCGATATTGCGTGCCTCCCGTCAGCTAGCACAGCAGGTAGACCACGATCCAACTCCGAGGGAGATTGCAGAACTTCTCGACAAGCCACTGGATGATGTACGTCGCATGCTTGGTCTCAGCGAACACACCGGCTCTGTCGACGTTCCCTATGGCAAGGATGCGGAGCGCCCACTGGTTGATACGATTGCGGACCTCGGCGTGGCAGATCCGAGTGAGACGCTGCTGCAGGATGATATCCGTGGTCATGTTGATGAGTGGCTTGAGATGCTCAGTGACAAGCAGCGCATGGTAGTTGAGCGTCGCTTCGGTTTACACAACCATGATGTACAGACGCTCGAGCAGGTCGCGTCGGAACTTGGTGTGACGCGCGAACGTGTCAGGCAGATCCAGATTGATGCACTGCGCCGCTTGCGCAAATTGCTCAGGGACCAGGGTTGCCAGCCTGATCTCGTTCTGAATACTGACTAAACGATAATTGCGGCAACAACGGAACGGCCTTCTGATACAAGCACGTTATAAGTCCTTGCAGCTGCGGCCGAGTCCATAATTTCGATACCGATACCGAACTGCAGCATTGGCAGATGAATATCTGCGGGCGGGAAGTACTGCTTCTCACCGGTACCGATAATAATGACATCCGGTTTACGTTCGAATGCAAGCTGTAGCGTTTCGCCGCTGATCTCAGTGGCGAGCCTTACCGGCCAGGACTCGAAACCGCTTTGATCGATGACAAGGCTCTGCTGGTAAGTCACGCCATTAATCACCAGGTTACCTGGCTGGTAGCTGTCGATCAGGTTGCCTTCGCCCTGTTCCTCGGAAAATTGCATTACACTCTCGTTATTCTGTTTTATGGGGTCAGTGATGATCAGGCTAAGCGAAATCAACATCTACCCGGTCAAGTCTCTTGCAGGCATCTCCCTGCAGCAAGGCCAACTGGATGAATTCGGCCTTGCAGGTGACCGCCGCTGGATGGTGGTCAAACCCAACGGCCATTTTATTACCCAGCGCACTCGCGCACAAATGGCACTGATTCAGCCGTCACTTGATGATAACGGATTACGCCTGCAGCATCCCGAACTGGGTGAGTGCTGTGTGCCTCCGGCGACGGTGGATTCGAAACGAATTGAGGTCAAGGTGTGGGATGACCTGGTCGAGGCGTGGCACATTGACCATGAGGTCGACAATTGGTTGTCACGCGCTGTTGGTGAAGCCTGCCATCTTGTCTGGTTCCCGTCGGATGCTTTGCGTCAGTGTGATCTAAGCTATGCGCAACAGGGTGACCGGGTTGGTTTCGCAGACGGATTTCCGTTGCTACTAATTTCTGCCGCATCTCTTGATGATCTCAACCAGCGTCTCGCTGAACCGGTTCCTATGAAGAGATTCAGACCCAACCTGGTGGTGAGTGGCTGTGATGCATTCGCTGAGGATACATGGCGCGAAATTCAGATTGGAGATTCAGGATTCAGGGTCGTCAAGCCCTGTTCCAGGTGCGTCATTACAACTGTAGATCCGGAAACCGGCAAGCGAACGGGCGCTGAACCACTTATGACATTGAGCCGTTATCGCAAAGAGGGTAGCAAGGTGATGTTTGGCCAGAACCTGGTACATGATGACAGGGGTTTGTTAACGATTGGCGACTCACTTGAGGTGATCTTTTAGACAGAGTCCGTACTTCCCGGATCACAATTTTCATGCAACAGGGTAGACAAAAGCATGAAAAATATGGAAAGTATCTGCAACCGATTTGAAACGGGAGACCCTGATGCACCTCGAACAGCAGATACTTCGCACAGATGTTGCGGGTATGCCACTGGAGTGGATCAGCTACCGTGACGCCGCAAGGCTCTACTTTCTGGATCATGTTGCATACACGGTCGGTCAGCCTCTTTTCACGATTCATGGCGGTATTAACGCCATCAGCAGGAAGCAGAGCAAGCTGCAGCTGCACTCGATTATCGCCACCCACGGCAACAGTCACGCAATTCAGAAAATGCGTGATGATTATGTACCGCCCCTGTGTAACGACACCCTGTTTCGCCGTGATGACAATATCTGCCTCTACTGCGGTAACGAATTCCCGCGTGCATCACTCTCACGTGATCATGTTACGCCAATCAGCCAGGGCGGCAGGGATCACTGGCGCAATGTTGTGACAGCCTGTGTGCGCTGTAACAACCACAAGGCAGGGCGAACACCTGAACAGGCACAGATGGAACTGATGGCGATTCCATTCAAACCGACACATGCAGAATATGTCTTTCTGCAGGGGCGCAATGTACTTGCAGACCAGATGGAATTTCTGCGTTCACACTTCCCGCGTACCAGCCCACTCTATAACCGGCTCTGTGTCTGAGCCTGACTGGCAGTCTGTCGAAAAAGCGATAGCGGCAGCGACTGGAAGCCCTTTTTCTATTCAGCGGAAAACATCCGTCGGTGGCGGCTGTATTAACACCGCTTACCGACTCAGTGACGGTAAGCGTGATTACTTCGTCAAGTGCAACAGGTCGGCGCTTTTATCCATGTTTGAAGCTGAAATGGCAGCCTTGCAGGAGATGGTCGACGCCGGAGCAATACGCGTACCACACCCTGTCAGCACGGGTGAGAGCGGGGCGAGTTCCTGGCTGGTTCTCGAGTATATTGAGTTCGGTGGTGGTACCGGGAAGAGTCAGGCACTTGCCGGTGAGCAGCTGGCGAAGATGCACAGAAAAACAGCAGATGCCTTCGGCTGGAATCTCGATAACACCATCGGTTCGACTCCACAGCTCAATGACTGGAATAAATCCTGGATCAATTTCTGGCGCGAGCAGCGCCTTGGCTACCAGTTGCAGCTTGCTGGACACCAGGGTAGCTTGCAGAGACAGGGTGAAAAGCTGCTTGAGAGTTTCCACCTGCTGATTGATCACGCGCCACAGCCATCACTGCTGCATGGCGACCTGTGGGGTGGCAACATCGGTTATGACGACTCTGGCAATCCGGTTATTTTCGACCCGGCACTCTATTTTGGTGACCGCGAGGCGGATATCGCCATGACCGAGCTGTTTGGTGGATTTGGACGAGAGTTCTACGCGGCATACAATGCAGCCTGGCCGCTTGATGCCGGCTATCCGATACGCAAGAAGCTCTACAACCTCTACCACATACTCAATCATCTCAATCTGTTCGGGTCGGGTTACCTTGGCCAGGCAGAGGGGATGATCGATTCTCTGCTTGCTGAGACTATTGCCTGATAGCAGCAGGAACGGCGCTACACCCGTTTGCCTGGCTAGACTTGTCTGCGCCTGATCGTTCCAAGCCACGGCGCGAAAGGAACTCGCTCACTGCGTTCGCTCAGACACTCTTTCGCTTACCCCGTGGTTTTCCGCTGGCTCCGCCAACGGCAAGCCAGGCAAACGGGTGTATCCCCGGTTTGATACCTTCTGACTAGATTCGCCGATAGGTGATAAAGCTGTAATCGTACGGGTTCTTCTCATCCGCAGTATGGGGTTCATGCTGACTCTGCTTCCACACAGTCTTGTCGAGTGGCGGGAATGAGGCGTCACCGTCCACTTCAGTATCAATTTTGGTTATGTAGAGGGTGTCGGCAATCTCAATCGCCTGCTGGTAGACATTCGCGCCGCCGATAATCATAACCTCGGGGACATCACCGGCTGCAGCTATCGCTTCATCGAGAGATAGGGCGATGGTTGCATCTTCGGCGACATAATCCGGATTACGCGTAACGACGATATGCTGACGTCCCGGCAACAGGCCCGGGAGTGATTCCCAGGTCTTCCGTCCCATGATGATGGGCTTGCCCATGGTGAGCGCCTTGAAATGTTTCAGATCAGCAGGCAAGTGCCAGGGCAACTCGTTGTTACGCCCGATGATGCGGTTGCGCGTCATCGCTGCGATGATTGATATATGCGGTACCACGGTCAGAAGAAGAGACCGTCAACCGGTGAAGATGCCGAGGCAAAACGTTTTGCCTGCATGCGCCCGGCCAGAAATGCCTCACGTCCTGCTTCGATACCTTTTTTCATCGCAGATGCCATCAATACAGGATTCTTTGCAGCTGCAATTGCCGTGTTCATCAACACGCCATCACAGCCCAGTTCCATCGCCATTGCTGCATCGGACGCGGTGCCAACACCGGCATCGACAAGTACAGGGAGATTGGCATTTTCTACAATGGTACGGATATTAAGCGGATTACGAATACCAAGGCCAGAACCAATTGGTGCAGCCAGTGGCATGACAGCGGCGCAGCCAAGCTCCTCGAAGCGCCTTGCCATGATGGGATCGTCATTGGTATAGACCATGATATCGAAACCATCTTTGATCAGCTCTTCGGCCGCAACAAGGGTTGCTGCAACATCGGGAAACAGGGTCTTCTCGTCACCCAGTACCTCGAGTTTGACCAGGTTGTGGCCATCCAGGAGTTCGCGCGCAAGCTGACAGGTTCGCACGGCGGTCTTGGCGTCATAGCAGCCTGCGGTGTTTGGCAGATAGGTATATTCAGTGGGTGGCAGTACATCGAGAATATTCTCAGCATCACCATCCTGGCCGATATTTGTCCGGCGTACGGCGATGGTAATCACCTCGGCACCGCTCGCCTTGATGGCCTCGCGGGTCTCATCCATATCCTTGTATTTGCCGGTGCCAACCAGCAAGCGGGAAGTAAAAGTGCGGCCGGCGACTGTAAAGGTATCTTTCTGATTCATGGTGTCAATCTGTCTGTTCGTGTGTAATTTCGGGATAGTGCCTGGTGCTCCCAGTGTGTGGCACAGGCCAGGCATTGTATCGGATAATCTCAGCCGCCGCCGATCGCTTGCACGATTTCCATTTCGTCATTCTCCTGCAACTCGTGAGTGGCGTGCTGTGTACGAGGCACCAGGGTTTCATTGATTTCAACTGCGATTCGCTTGCCCTCAAGGCCGAGTTCCTGCACCAGGTGGGCAACCGTAGTACCCCCAGGTATCTCGCGCGTATCGCCATTCAGTTTGATGATCATTGACCTGTGTGTGCTTTTGAAGGTTTAATGAGATGTATTTTACAGAAAAGCAATAATAAAAACTGCAATAAATCCTGAGAAAGTGGAGTGGGAATGACTGAAGATATTATTACAGTCGAACAGGCAACATCGCTTGATGGGCTCTTTTACAAGCGTTCAGAGCGTACACCTGACAAGGAAGCATTACGTTATTTCGACAAGGGCGAAAAGAGCTGGAATTCATATACTTGGAAAGAGTCCCTGGAAGAGGTTGCACGCTGGCAGGAGATGCTCGCAAGGGAAAACCTTTCCGCAGGTGACCGCGTCGCTATTCTGTTGCGCAATTGCCCCGAGTGGGTCTTTTTTGAGCAGGCCGCTCTCAGCCTCGGCCTGGTAGTGGTTCCTCTCTATACCGACGACCGGCCTGACAATGTTGGCTACATCATCGAGGATGCCGGTATTCGCCTGCTGCTGATCCAGGATGCCGGACGCTGGAAGCGCCTCGCCCCTTCTGTTGAAAATGAGAACAATCCCCTGCAGCGTGTCCTGATCATGGAACCGGGCAGTGAAGCGGACAAATGCGCCCGTAATGATGACCGTGTTCATCTTATCGAGAATGAGATTCCCGCACTCGGTGTTGAGTACAAGCCGCGACAGGGCGGCGATATTAATAGCCTGGCGACAATTGTCTATACATCCGGGACCACTGGTCGTCCCAAGGGTGTGATGCTCAGTCACTATAATATTCTCTCCATAGCCCATAGCGGTATGACCATGATCAGTGTCTTTGTTGAAGATACTTTCCTCTCCTTTCTGCCGCTTTCACACACCCTGGAGCGCACGGTCGGCTACTATGTCCCCGTGATGACTGGAGCGTGCATCGTCTACGCCCGTTCGGTGGGGCAGTTGGCCGAAGACCTGGTGGATCACAAGCCCACAATTCTTATTGCTGTGCCACGGGTCTTTGAACGTGTCTACAATAAAATCCAGGATCAGCTGTCCAAGGGTTCGGCTGTCAAGCGCAAACTTTTCAGTACAGCGGTCAAGATCGGATGGCGCAGGTTCGAAAAAGACCAGGGGCGTGCCGGTTGGCACCCTTCACTTCTGGCACACAAGGTTCTCGATAAACTGGTTGGTGCGAAAATTCGCGACAAGCTGGGCGGGAATATGCGTATTGCTGTCGCAGGTGGCGCACCGTTGCCTGCATCAATTGGGGAAATGTTCATTTCGCTTGGTGTTCCGGTGTTACAGGGCTACGGCTTAACAGAAACAGCTCCTATTATCAGCGGTAATCCCATCGAAAGGAACAAACCGGCGAGTGTTGGCCTGCCGTTGCGAGGGATTGACGTTAAGGTTGGTGAAAGTGAAGAGTTGCTGGTTAAGACACCGGGAATGATGCTCGGTTACTGGAATAACCATGATGCAACGTCAAATGTCATCGACAAGGATGGCTGGCTGCATACGGGTGACCAGGGACGTATCGACGAGGATGGACACATCTTTATTACCGGTCGCCTCAAGGACATCCTGGTGCTGTCGAATGGCGAGAAAATACCACCGGCTGAGATGGAGAGTGCAATCAATATGGATTCGATGTTTGACCAGGTCATGGTGATCGGTGAAGGCGAGTCCTATCTGACTGCACTGGCAGTTGTTGATGAAGCCTTCTGGACAGTATCAGCACCTGGCAAGCCCTACACAAAAGAAGCGCTTAATCAGAAAGAGGTCGTTAGTGATGCACTCAAGCGCATGCGTAATGCCCTGCATGATTTTCCGGGTTACGCAAAGGTTCGCCGTGTCGTACTCCTCAGTGAGCCATGGGGTATCGACAACGGCATGATGACACCGACACTCAAGGTAAAACGCCAGTCAGTACTGGAGCACTACGTGGATGACGTCAAATCCATGTACAGCTAATCTTGCCTAGTTCAATCGGGCCTGATTCTGTATGACGATCAACCCAAAGCTGGCTGAGGAGTTCAGGCGCTCGTTACTTGCATGGTTTGATTTGCACGGGCGCAAGAACCTGCCGTGGCAACAGGATGCGACACCCTATCGCGTCTGGATTTCTGAAATCATGCTGCAACAGACACAGGTCTCTGTCGTCATCCCTTATTTTGAGCGCTTCATGCAGCGTTTTCCGGACGTGAAACAACTGGCACAGGCAAGCCAGGACGAGGTTCTCAGTCACTGGTCCGGCCTCGGATACTACAGCCGCGCCAGAAACTTGCATAAAGCAGCCCGTATTCTTGATGAGCAACACGCTGGAGTGCTGCCGGAAAACGTTGAGAAGTTACAGCAGTTGCCTGGAATAGGCAGATCAACCGCGGGTGCCATCATGTCGCTTGGTTCCAACCGTTATGCACCGATACTCGATGGCAACGTCAAGCGTGTATTGGCTCGTGTTTTCATGATAGATGGCTGGCCAGGCCGTGCAGCCGTGCAGAAGCACATGTGGGCCCTGAGTGAGCAGCTGACGCCCACAAAAGATGTGCGTGCGTTCAACCAGGCGATGATGGATCTGGGTGCTACCTGTTGTGTTCGCAGTTCTCCAGATTGTAGTGTCTGTCCCTTGCTGCAGCAGTGCGAAGCCTTTCAGGCTGATAGCATATCCGACTATCCTGCGAAAAAACCGAAAAAAGCGCTGCCTGTCAAAGAGCGGGTGTTACTCGTCGTGCAGAATGGGGAAGGGAATTGCCTGTTGCATAAACGCCCCCAGCAGGGAGTCTGGGCAGGTTTGTGGAGTTTTCCCGAGTTCGCGAGCAAGGACGAGGCAATTGATTGGTATGAACAGTTCTCAGGTAAGAGAGAAGCAGAAGTAGGGCAGCTACCAAGGCGACGCCACACCTTCACGCACTACCATTTCGACATGCTACCGCTGCACCTGGTAACGCAGGAATCACTCTTTCAGGTGCGGGACAGTGATGACTGTGGCTGGTTTGATACGGGAGATATCTCCACAATCGGTATCGCATCACCAATTGCAGCTTTAATTCACGAGATATCCCCGCTTTCCGATTGATGAGGATACCTCCCTGTGACTATAATCCAAGGCTATTGTCGTCCGGGAACACTGGTGAAATGTGTCATTCTACCCATGGAAAGAGTGTGAAAATTTTATGAAAAAAATCAATACAATGAGAGCAATCCATATCTTGAAGCGTTTGAGATATCTTTCCATGTCCTTTTTTGTTGCAGCCGGACTCTATTCAACGACAGCCGTTGCTCAGCAGCAAGGTGAGGTCACGGTTAATGAAGGACATGGGGACTGGAGGGTCACCTGCAACAAGGTCACGCGTGAACAGGCCGAAACAACACAATGTGTACTGCCGCAGACCCAGAAGCGAAAAGATTCGGAAAAGGTACTGCTGGGCGTTCATGTCGTGCCAACAGCGGGCGGAAAGATTGCCGGTCGTATACGTTTGCCGCTTGGCGTTTCTCTCAAGGATGGCGTGACTCTGAGGATCGATGATACTGAGCCATTTGCGGCACTGGCCTACAGAACATGTCTGCCAAATGGCTGTATGGTGCCTTTCCAGTTTGATTCAGATACGGTGACACGATTGAAAGAGGGGGGAGTCCTGAAGCTTTCCCTTGTTTCGGTTAACAACAAGAAATTTGGTTTTGCGGTTTCCCTCAAGGGATTTACCGCAGCCAATGCAAGGGTAAAAGAGTTGATGGGTGTCGAATAACCGACAGCCTGTCAATTTAGGAGAAAAGAATGAGTCGTAGCGTCAACTGTATCAAGCTGAAAAAAGAGGCCGAAGGCCTCGATCGCCCTACCTATCCCGGTGAGCTGGGCCAGAAAATTTTTGATAATGTCAGCAAGGAGGCATGGCAGCAGTGGCTGCAGCACCAGACAATGCTGATCAACGAGTATCGTTTGAGTCCGATTGACCCCAAGTCACGTACTTTTCTCGAAGAACGGATGGAGAAATTCTTTTTTGAGGATGCCGCCGACCTGCCACCGGATTTCAAACCACAGGGTTAATTTCATCTTGACTTCTGACGGCGCAAACGGTTTAATTGCGCCTTCATTTTTTGAACAGCTTCAGAAAATGCGTGGTGTGAAGCCGGTTTCACCTGGCCGCACATCAAAATTTTGCCCAGGTAGCTCAGTCGGTAGAGCAGGGGACTGAAAATCCCCGTGTCGGCAGTTCGATTCTGTCCCTGGGCACCATATAAAACAAAGGCTTATGCGTTTATACGTGTAGGCCTTTGTCTATTTTTATGGCTTCTGTAAGCATTGTGTAAGCAAATTTTCGTAATGTGTAAGCGCTGTATCCTTCCAACTAAAAGTGTGCCTGTATTGCCTCCACTCATGGCATTAACTTGACAAGAAGCGCAGGCTTCGATCTTTCGCTCTGAAATTTGAATACTAGCAAGTGGGTGGCTTTGTACCAAGAAACACATCGATTTCTGATGCTCAAGCAAGATGAAATAAACCGTCATCGGATTCATGCCGCTTAATCTCTATGATGGTTTGTTCCTTGTTGTGTGAGTTTGCCGGTGAGGGAGGGTTTGATAGCTATTATGAGAAAAATGGAATTTGAATTAGTCATGGTTCATCTCCTGTGGATTGTTTTCATATAAGTTACCCAAATTTCCGCAAAACGGATCATGGATCGAGGTGCTTTTCCAACATCTCCCTGACAGACTGAGACAGCCATTCGGCGTCGGGGATGATAAAGACCAGGCCAAAATCATTATTGGCTAGGTAGATCGCCTGGAAGAAGCCGTCCCGAAGCAGGATGCCCTCCCACGGTATGTCGAGGAGGGTCCACTCGCCGTCGGGCCAGACGTCGGTGAGAGGACGTTCCAGGTCTCCCTCTTGGATGAGCACTATCCAGCCGTACGCGTCGTTGTCGTAGTGTCCGGAGGGTGAGGTCAGTGGGGTGATCAGGCGGGAGATGAGGTCCTGGGTGACGGGATGGGCGGGGTCTGAAGGAGAGAGTTGGGAGATGTCTGAGGGGTGCTTGAATTGAAGCATGGGGATGTACTCCTGTGTTGTGGGCAAAAGAAAACCCGCCGAGATGAGGATCGGGGCGGGCGATGTTGGGAAAATCTGATGGATCAGGGATCAGTAATGCACTAACATTCAAACTAGTTCAATCAGCGTGGTCAGTTAGTTGATCAAGTAGAGAAAAGCATGAGCTTTCTTAACAAGGAAATGATGACACTGACCCTTCCAACTGAAAGTATGATTCCTTGCGAGCTAATCTTCACAGCGTTACGGTGATGTTTGATGGAATACAAAGACTATTACAAAATTATGGGCGTCGAGCGTGACGCTACGCAGGATGAGATCAAGCGCTCATATCGCAAGCTAACTAGGAAGTACCATCCAGATGTCAGCAAGGAGCCTGACGCTGAAGAACACTTCAAAGAAGTCGGTGAAGCTTATGTAGTGCTCAAGGATCCCGAGAAGCGAGCTGCCTACGATCAGCTCGGAGCAAACTTGAATGATGGACAGGACTTCAGTCCACCACCGAACTGGGATGCTGGCTTTGAGTTTCATGGAGGTGCCGATGCGGGTGTTAGTGCCGGGGATCACAGCAGCTTTTTCGAAGATTTGTTCGGACACGGATACGCAGGACAGGGTCCCGGTACACGGCAGACTTTCCATATGCATGGCGAGGATCACCACGCCAAGGTATTGATTGATCTGGAGGATAGTTACACTGGCGCTACGCGAACCATCACCTTACGTGCTCCCGAGTTGACGGATGATGGTCACTTGACGCTGCGTGAGCGTAGCATCAAGCTGAAAATCCCAAAAGGTGTTCGGCCCGGTCAGCAGATTCGATTGAGTGAGCAAGGAGCTCCCGGACTAGGTGGTGCTAAACCGGGTGATCTCTACCTCGAAGTCGAGTTCAGGGAACATTCGTTCTATCGGGTAGCGGGCTCGGATGTCTATCTCGATTTGCCTGTGACCCCTTGGGAAGCGGCACTTGGTGCGGTCATCAAAGCACCGACTCCGTCTGGAGCCATAGACCTCAAGATTCCGGACAACTCTAACCAAGGAGGTAAACTGCGTCTCAAGGGCAGGGGGCTTCCTGGCAAGGAGCCCGGTGATATGTATGTGGTTCTTAAGGTGATCCTACCGCCTGCCGATAGTGAAACAGCCAAGACTTTGTACAAGCAAATGGAAGATCAACTCGAGTTCAATCCGCGTGCGACCATGACTATGGGGGCATCCTAATCTAATGGCTAACATGACCAATTTACATATTCTGTTCGGTGAACTCCTCGATGAAAGCACCGAGGTTACTCTTGTTCAGCTCTGTCGTACTTGTGCCGTACAGCCGGATACCATTGAGGCTATGGTGGACCAGGGCATTCTGGAGCCATTGAGAAAACAGGGGCAAGACTTGTGTTTTCCTGCCACAAGCATTAAGCGGATTCGCATCACTTTGCGGTTGCAGAGAGATTTGGACGTAAATTTGGCTGGCGCTGCTCTTGCGCTCGAACTGCTCGAACGGATTGACGAACTTAATGCCCGATTGCGCATCATGAAGGATGGTCTGGAGCCCTGACGAAGGTAATCGTGACATGTGTTGCATCGACCGGTTGAAATCGCAACCCAAAGCGGTCATTCCAATGTATCGCGGATTCAACTCACTAGTGCAACGGATGGGTTAATCCCGAAAAATACTTGATTGGGCGTTTTAATGCCAAGACATTTTCGGGGACGATTGTTCAG